>DATFKK010000007.1 GCA_035268685.1 Candidatus Krumholzibacteriia bacterium
ACTCTTCGGCTCGGGGGCGTGGAAGCGGTCGTCGCCCCTGGAATCGACCCGTCGGATGCCGACCTTGAGGCCTGATGTCTCCGCGCGGGGGCCGGACTTGACCCTACGGGCGGGGGGGAGCACGCTCGGACCTCCACGGGACATCGATCGACCCCACGGGGAGGCACATGCAATGCTGCACGACTTCGCGGAACGAACCGCCCTGGTCACGGGCGCCAGCAGTGGAATCGGACGGGCCACGGCGCTCCTGGTGGCCCAGCGCGGCGGCCGGGTCGTGGCCACCGGACGCAACCAGGCCGCCCTGGAGGTCCTCGAGGACGAGGCCTCCGGCGCCGACGGCCACCTCACCCGCTTCCCCGGCGATCTCACCGACCCCGGCTTCCGCGAGCGCCTCGTGGAGTTCGCGACCGCGGCGGGCGGCGCGTCGGGTCTCGACCTGCTCGTGAACGCGGCCGGCATCATCGGCAGCGGCAGCACCGAGGCCACCACGCTCGAGAGTTTCGACCACATGATGGACATCAACGTCCGCTCGCTCTTCGACCTCACGCGCCGCGCGCTGCCCGCGCTCGAAGCGGCGAAGGGCGCGATCGTGAACGTGAGCAGCGTGACGGGCACGCGCGCGTTCCCCGGGGTTCTGAGCTACTGCGTGAGCAAGGCCGCGGTCGACCAGATGACCCGGTGCATGGCGCTCGACCTGGCGCCGAAGGGCGTCCGTGTGAACGCGGTGAATCCAGGGGTGGTGCGTACCAATCTGCACCGCGCCGGCGGCATGGACGAAGACACCTACGCCGCCTTCCTCGAGCGTAGCGCCGATACGCACCCGCTCGGACGGCCCGGCGAACCCGAGGAAGTGGCCGAGCTGATCGCCTTCCTCGGGTCTGCACGCGCGGGCTGGATCACCGGCGAGTGCGTGGCGATCGACGGGGGACGCGCGCAGACCTGCGCACGGTGAACGATCCCCACCGGCGGGGCAGACCTTGCCCCGCCGGTCCCGATTCTGCACGATGGAGGCGATCCGTCGTGCTACGATGGACCACGGCTCTTCCCGTTCGTTCGCCGTCCCGGGCGTCTTCGCCGAGACGCGTGGGACCGTTCGTCCCCTCGACTTCGCGCCTGCGCGAAGGATGGGAGTCGTGCCGTGGATCCCCTGAAGTGGATTCGTCTCTCTGCCCTCTTCTTCTCGCTCTCACTGTTCCTCACCAGCTTCGCCGTCGACGCCGATGCGCGGCCGGGTCCGCGCGACCGTGATCCGGCGACCTACGACCTCGTCGTGCCCGGCCCGGGCACGATCCTCACCAGCACCACCACCGCCGGCGCGCTGTTGCGGCGCGAATCGGCCGGGCCCGACACGTTCGACCTGTACGGCGGACCGACGCGCCCGCTGCGCGATCCCGACGGCGTGCCGGGCAGCGGCGACGAGTACGTCGAGGGCCGCTTCGAGAGCCTCGCCGGACTGCCGGCCGGTCTGAGCCCGGGCCCGGGCGACTGGACCGGGGTCGACCGCACCGACGTCGCCAACCACTGGCACGTGAGCACCTTCCGGGCCGCCAACCTCGGAGGCCACGGTGCGGGCAACCGCGCCATGTGGGCCGGGCTACCGGCCGGGACGCCCACGACCGCCGGCTGGGCCGCCGCGCCCGGCTACGGCAACGACTGGGTCGAGGTCCTGCTGTACGAGTCCGACCCCGTCGTCGACCGCCAGCAGGGCCAGACCGTCGACCTCGACTTCGTCTTCAACCACGACACCGAGCCGAGCTACGACTTCTTCCGCGTGGAGTACGAGCGGGCCGGCAGCTGGGTCACCGTGTTCTCGGTCGACGGCACGAACAAGGATCCCGGCACCGGCGAGTTCCCCGTGCCGGGCGTGCAGTACGCCTCGACCACGGCCGATCCGATCGTCCATTCCGGCGACGACTACGGCCAGGGCGACCGCATCCGCATTCGTCTGGTGTTCGAGTCCGACACCGCCTACTCCGACCAGGACGGGCTGTTCGACGGCGACGGCGCCGTGCAGCTGGACGACGTCGTGCTGACCACCGATCAGGGGACCTTCATCGAGGACTTCGAAGGGGATGGCCCGTACCTGTTCGAGCCAGCCCCGGCACCGATCTGCGGCGACTTCTCGAACGTCTTCGTGCGTGCGACCGACATCGACCCCTGCGCCGAGAACGCCACGCCCCAGCTGAACTTCATCGACTTCGGACAGGCACCGCCGAACGGTCCGGGCATCACCGGTGACGTCAGCACCGGCGGGTCGCTGTCGCCGAACTGGGACTATGGGATCCCCGGCGGCTACGTGAAGAACTACACCGGTGGACTCGACGGGGTGCCGCTGCACAACGAGGTCTGGAGTCCGGAACTCGCGTGGGACCTCCCCGGGCCGCAGGACGACGGACCCGACATGGTGGGGGCGCGGCTCGAGTACTCGTCGTTCTGGCACCGCAGTACGAGGAGCTTCATGGTCGAGACCTGGGCGGTGCGCGCCTTCCGTGACGGCGCGTGGGGGCCCTGGGTCGACAGCAACTTCGTGTTCTTCGTGCCCGGCGGCCGCTACGACCGCTTCCGCCACGACCTCACGGCGCTGTTGCCACCCGATCCCGAGAAGATCCAGGTGGCTCTCGGTGTGATCGACGTCGCCGACGACTTCGGCCTGCCCGGCGACGACGCCACGCCCGCGCCGTTCTACGACGACGTGCGCATCTCGAAGTACCGAATCGGCGGAATCGCCCTGTGGGCGCGGACGGTCGACCTGGCGAACGATGCCTTCCCGGTGAGCGGATCGATCGACGTGTCCACGGCCGCGGCCCGCGACGCCCTCGACGTGCGCTTCGACATGGCGCGCGACGTCGGCAGCGGCTCGACCGTCGTTCCCGGCGACTCGGTCCTGTTTCGCGCGAACCCCGTGATCCCCGGCACCGCCATCGCCGACCTGCGCCTGAAGTGGGCGCTGCGGCTCAATCCGGCCTTCGAGGCAGACCTGCGGCAGCCACCGGCCCGCGACGTCGACGAGAACGTCACCACCGGCACGATCGTCGACGGCGTCGAGATCTGGACGGGCGAGGTCGTGGCCGACAGCGCGCGGACGGCCTCGGGCGTGGCGATCGACGACGTCTTCTTCGCCGACCTGCCCGACGAGGACTTCCTCTACCCGGGCGACGTGCTGCACTACCACTTCGAGGCGGTCGACAGCGACGGACGGGTGACCACGCTGCCCACGGACACCGCCGGCTTCGGTCAGTGGGATGCCGTCGGGGTGAGCGGTTACGCACGGACCTTCACCGTGCGCGCCCTGCCCACGATCACCGGCGCCCAGGGAAGCCAGCCGTCGATCCTCGTGGTCAACGACTTCGGTCGCCGTGGCAACGAAGAGGAACTTGTCTTCGCCTTCGCCGACCTCGGTCTGATCGAGGGCCTCGACTGGGACAGCTACACCGTGCAGGGGGCGAGTTCGGGCGTCTCGAACGGGATCGGCTCGGCCGGTGCGGACAACGCGCTCGGCGATCGCCGGGGGCACGGCGCGACCGTCGCGCAACTCGCCGGCTACGAGACGATCGTCTACCTGAGCGGGAATCTGTTCACCAACCTGATCAGCGACGGCTCCGACGACGTCGGCAACGACAAGAGTCCCGACCTGGCCGTGCTGAGCGGGTGGAAGCAGCTCGCCGGGCCTCGCCACACGGTGTACTTCGGGGCGTCGCTCGTCACCGGACTGGTGAACGACAGTCCGGTCGACGGGGCCGCCTACGTGGCCGACGTGATGGGGGTGCGGGCCGAGGACAACGACGTGGGCCCCGCGATCGGCGGGCAGTCGAACCCGCGGGTGATCCCGACCGGGGCCGCACCGGCCTTCGACACCTCCTTTCTCGCCTACGCCGGGTGCCGGGGATTCCTGGACGAGATCGTGCCGGAGGCCGCAGGGGCCTTCGCCGCGTACGGCTTCGTCGATCCGTCGAGCGGAACGATCGTGCCCGGACCCGCCGCGGGCGTGGTGCACGACCGCACCGTCGGTGGCGACCGGAAGGTCGACTTGACCTTCCCCGTAGGACTCTCCTCGATCCGCGACGACCTGTCCCGGGCGGTGGGGGCGAGCAGCACCCGCGCCCGCTTGCTGCAGGACGTGCTCGACCACCTGGGCACGCCGACGACCGCGGTCGACGCTCCGGCGCTCCGCAGCGCCTCGCTCGCCGTGCACCCGACGCCGTTCAACCCGAGCACGCAGGTGGTCTTCGTTCTGCCGCGGGCCGGAGTCGACGCGACGGTCGAGGTCTTCAACGTGCGCGGCGAACGCGTGCGGGTGCTGCACGACGGAGCCGCCGCGAGCGCCGAACTCCGCCTGGACTGGAACGGACGCGACGACCGCGGGTCGGCGGTCGCCAGCGGTGTGTACCTGGTGAAGGCGACGACCCTCGGCTTCGCCGACACGAGGAAGGCCGTTCTCGTGAAGTAGCTTCTACAAGGAGATCGAATCGCGACTCTTCCCCAGGAGCGTCGTCCACGCCGTCGCCGGGGCGTGGACGATCCACTCGCCCCTACGTTCCGTCCCCTGGACGGAAGAAACGGAGTGCCATGTTCTGGCGTCCATTCACTGTTCCAGCCCTTCTCCTGTTGCTGCTCCTCCCGCCCGTGTCCGGTCTCGCTGCCGACCGGACCGCGGAGCCCCCGGATCGCGACGAGCGTCGCATCGTGTCCGCACCGGGCACCGTGATCACCAGCACCACGAGTTCGAACGCATTGCTCGAGCGTTCGGCGGCCGGCCCCGACACCTTCGACCTGTACGGGGGACCGGCCCGTCCGCTGCGCGATCCCGACGGCATTCCCGGCACCGGCGACGAGTATGTCGAGGGCCGCTTCGAGACCCCCGACGGCAACCCCGCTGGCCTGAGCCAGGACCCGGGCGACTGGACCGGCGTCGATCTCACCGAGAAGCCGAACTACTGGAGCGTCGACACCTTCGCCGCCGATAACCTGAACGACAACGGAGCCGGCAACCGGGCCATGTGGTGCGGTCTGCCGGCCGACAGCCCCGAGACGGTCGGATGGGTCGCGGCCCCCGGCTACGGCGACAACTGGAACGAGTCGCTCCTGTACGAGTCCGCGCCGATCGCCGATCCCTCGCAGGGGCAGACGGTCGATCTCGACTTCGTCTTCAACCACGACACCGAGCCCGATTTCGACTTCTTCTACGTGGAGTACGACTCGGCGGGGATCTGGGTGCAGGTGCTCGAGATCGACGGGACCAACCGCGATCCGTCGACCGGGGACTTCCCCGTCCCCGGCGTTCGCTTCGCCGAGCTGCCCGACGTGCGGCCGATCGTCTACGGCGGCGACGACTACGGAGGCTTCGGAGACCCGCGGATCCGCATCCGGTTGCGCTTCGCTTCGGACGGTGTCCTCTCCGACCAGTCCCCGCTCTACGGCGAGGTCTTCGACACCGATGGCGCCGTGCAACTCGACGACATCGTGCTCACCACGAGCCAGGGCAGCTTCACCGAGGACTTCGAGGGGGCGGGACCGTACCTGTTCGACCCGCAGCGGCAACCCTTCTTCGGGGACTTCTCGAACGTGTTCCCGCGGGGAGAGGGCCTCGATCCATGCCGGCGCAACGAGACGCCGCAGGTGAACTTCATCGACTTCGGCCAGGAACCGCCCAACGGGCCGGGCGTGAGCGGTCGGGCCAGCACCGGCGGCAGCCAGCTGCCCGACGGCACCTACGTCGTCAACGACACGGGGGGGCTGGACTTCGTCGGCCAGATCGACAACGTCGTGGTCAGCCCCGAGATCGAGTGGGATCTGCCCGGTCCGGAGGACGACGGCGCCGACGTGGCCGGAGCGGTGCTGTCCTTCTCGGTGTACCGGGACAACCCGTTGAGCAGTGGGATCTTCTACGTGTGGGCGGTGCGCGCCTACGCGGACGGGCAGTGGACCCCGTGGCTCGATCGGGACTTCGTGTACTTCGGCTCGACGCCGCAGTACTTGCGCCAGGTCGAGGAGCTGACCGACCTCCTGCCGCCGGATCCCGAGAAGATCCAGATCCGACTGGGCGCCACCAGTTTGTGCGACGTCCTCTTCTTCTGCGATCAGGCGCGGACCGGACCGTGGTTCGACGACGTCCGGCTCAGCAAGTTCCGCGTCGACGGCGTCGCTCTGGGTGCGCGGACGAGCGACCTGGCCCAGGACGCCTTCCCGGTGAGCGGGTCGATCGACGTGTCCGACGCCGCGGCACGCGACGCCCTCGACGTGCGCTTCGACCGCGCGGCCGACGTCAACACGGGTGCCCTGGTCGTGCCCGGCGACTCGGTCCTGGTGTCGGCGCAGGCGCTGATCCCCGGGACCGAGGTCGCGGAACTGCGCATGCGCTGGGCCCTGCGCCTGAACCCGCTGTTCGAGTCCTCGCTGCGCTCGGCCCCGGCCGGCCCGTGGGACGAGGACGTCGTCACCGGCGAGGTGATCGGGGGACGCGAGGTCTGGACGGGCAGCGTGCTCCTGCAACCGGCGGTGTCGGCGTCCGGGATTCCGGCCCAGGGCACGTACTTCGCCGACCTGCCCGACGCCGACTTCCTGTACCCGGGCGACCTGCTGCACTACAACTTCGAGGCGGTCGACAGCGAGGGCCGGGTGACGACGCTTCCGAGCAACCTCGGTGGCTTCGGGCAGTGGAGCCCCGACGGCGGCAGCAGCTACTCCCGCACCTTCACCGTGCGCGCGCTGCCGAGCATCGACGACGTGACGGGAACCCAACCCTCGATCCTCGTGCTCAACGCCTTCGGCCGCCGCGGCAACGAAGAGGAACTCGTGCTGGCCTTCGGCGAACTGGGCCTGACCGAGGGATTCGACTGGGACAGCTACACCGAGCAGGCACCGACCTCGCGGGTGAGCAACGGGATCGGCGCCGCCGCCGTCGACGGCCCGCTCGGCGAACGGCGGGGCCACGGCGCGCGGGTCGAGCAGCTCGCCGGCTACGACACGATCGTCGTCCTGGCGGGCAACATCGGCAGCGGCGTCCTGAGCGACGGCAGCGACGACGGTGTGAACGACAAGGGCAACGATCTGGGAGTGCTCGACGCCTGGAAGGCACTTCCGCGGGAGCGCCACACGGTGTACTTCGGCGACTCCATCGCCTCGGCCCTCGAGCTCGACTCGAGCGACGGTGCGGCCTACGTGACCACGGTCATGGGCGTCACCGTCGAGGGACCGGACGTGAGCCCGGCGATCGGCGGCCTGGCCGTGCCGCTGGTCGAGCCGTCCGGGGTGTCGGAGGCCTTCACCGCAGGCGTCGTCGCCTACGGCGGCTGCCCGGGGCTCAACACCTTCGATCACGTGACGCCCGGACCGGTCGGTGCGTTCGCCTCGCACGTGTTCGTCGATCCCTCGAGTGGGGTGGCCTTCTCCGGCCCGGCGGCCGGCGTGGCGTACGACCGCCTCGACGGCTTCGACCGCAAGGTCGACGTCACCTTCCCCTTCGGTCTGTCCGCGGTGCGCGAGAACCTGTCGCGGGACTCCGGCCTCGGCAGCGCACGCACGCGCCTGCTGCGCGACGTGTTCGAGTTCCTCGGCGGACCGCCGATCGCGGTCGACGCTCCCGCCCTTCGCACGGCCTCGCTCGCCGTCCACCCGACGCCCTTCAACCCCAGCACGCAGGTGGTGTTCGTGCTGCCCCGGGCCGGGGTCGAGGCCACGGTCGAGGTCTTCAACGCCCGCGGCGAACGCGTGCGGATGTTGCACGACGGAACGGCGGCGGCCGCGGAGCTGCGGCTCGACTGGAACGGCCG
>DATFKK010000008.1 GCA_035268685.1 Candidatus Krumholzibacteriia bacterium
TGACCTTCACGTTGCCGGGTTTGAGGTCGCGGTGCACCACGCCCTTCTCGTGCGCGAACTCAAGACCCTCGGTGATCTGCAGACCGATCCGGAGGGCCTCGCCCACGGACGGGGCTCCGTGGGTTCCCAGGCGTTCGGCCAGATCCATCCCCTCGACGAGTTCCATCACCAGGAAGGTTCGCCCCTCGGCCTCCTCGATGCTGAAGAGCGACGCGATGCGACGGTGGTGGAGCGACGCCAGGGTGCGGGCTTCGCGCGCGAACCGCGCGAGGCGCTCGGGGTCGGAGGCGAGCTGGGGCGAGACGATCTTGATCGCGACCTCCCGCTGAAGCTTCGTGTCGCGGGCGCGGTAGACCTCGCCCATGCCGCCCTTGCCGAGCAGGGCCGTGATCTCGTAGTGGGCGAGCTTCGAGCCGATCATTCGCCGTCTCCGGTCGCCAGGGTGGCGCCCCAGATCTCCGACGCCTGCTGCCGGGTCCCCGTCAACAGCCACCGGCCGTCGGGCGCCACGTCGATGCCGAAGGCCGGGATGTCCTCGGCCACGACGCGGGCGCGGGGGTCGAAGAGGTCCGGAAGCGGTGCGTCGGCCAGGTCGACGGCGACGATCGCGTCGTCGGGACGCTGGACGTAGACCGTCTCGCCGTCGGGGGAGAAGTCCATCGACTGCCAGCCCCGCGCGCCGGCGGCGATGACGAGTTCCGTCCATGCTTCGTCGTCGAGGTCATAGATCCAGATCGAAGCCGAACTCTCGATCGCCTCGCCGATCCAGCCCAGGAGGAGGGACCGGCGGGGGTGCCAGTCGGCCGCGCTGAAGAAGGTCAGGCCGCTCGGATGCCGCGGCACGCGGGGAGCGGTCATCATCCCCGTGGCGGGGTCGAGGTCCCAGATCGTGACACCGGCTTCGTTGACCGTCGCGATCAACGTTCCGTCTGCGGAGATGCGCGGATACCACGGCGAGTCGAGGCCGCGCTCGGCGATGTCGCTGATCATCCGGGCGTCGCTCCCATCGGCGCGCATGGTCCAGATCTCGTAGCTGCCGCTGCGGTCGGTGTAGAAGACCAGACGTTCGCCGTCGGGATGCCAGCTCACTCCGCGGTCGCGGAGGGGATCCTCGGTGAGGCGCCGCAGATCGCTACCGTCGCCGTCGACGACGTAGATGTCCTGGAAGCCGGTGCCGACCGGCGTGAAGAAGACGACGCGGGTGCCGTCGGGCGACAGGCGGGGACGCTGGACGAACAGGGTACCGCGTGTCAGCGGCCGCACCGTTCCGAGCGCGTCCGCTCGCGCCGGCAGGTCGATGCGTACCGCCTGTCCGTCGTTGTCCGGCGCCGCGAAGACGATGCGGTCGGCCTTGACGTCGATCCGGGAGAGTTCGTCGTTGGGCATGGTCACCGCGGCGGGCACGCCCGTCGGCGCGCCCGTGCGGGGATCGACGGACAGGCGCCACAGGTTGTAGGTGCCGGTGCGATTGCTCACGAACCACACGCTGCGGCCATCCGGGCCGAAGCGCGGCGAGTAGTCGAGGGGTTCGTCGTCGGTCAGACGAACGAGTCCGGTGCCGTCGACGCCGATCGACCACAGATCGCGGCGGCCACTCGGTGATCCGACGCTCCAGAACACGACGCGCCGGCCGTCGGGCGACCAGTCCGGCTGCACCGCGTCCATCGACGCGTCGGTGAGCACGCGCGGTGTTCCGCCGTCGATCTCGACGATCCACAGGACACCCTCGGTGTTGCGTCCGGCCGGGTCCGACCAGAGCGAAGTGGTGTAGACGATCCGGGTGCCGTCCGGAGACCAGGCCGGATCGTGTCCGTTCTCGACGACACGGCGTACACTCTCGCCGGTCGTTCCCATGACGTGGATTCCGCCGCCGCCACGCGACGACTCGAAGACGATGCGTTCTCCGTCGGGCGAGATCGCGGGGCGCCGATCGAGACCGTCGTGGTCGGCGGTCAGGTTGATGGGGCGCTGGCCCCCGATACGCTGCAGGAAGATGTCCAGATCGCCCCCGTCGACGGCCTGGTAGGCGAAGAGGTCGCCGGACGGCGACAGGCTGGGGTAGCTCGCGACGTTGCCCTGCAGGGTCAGGGGTTCGACGTGCGTGACGGCCACGTCGTCGCCGGCCACACCGCTGCCCGTGAACGCGCGCGTGGCGAAGAACGCGGCGACCGCCACCGCGAGGAGCGCGGCGCCGAAGGCCGCGAGCGGAACACCCCGCCTCGCCGCCCGGGATTCACCCGTGGCACTCGAGGGCACCCACATCTCGAGTTCGCCCGACTTCGATTCCTGGTCGAGCAGTTCGAGTTCGTTGCGCAGTTCGATCGCGCTCTGGTAACGGCGGTCGGGGTCCTTCGCGAGACACCGGTCGAGCATGCGTCCGAGATGTCGCGGCAGCCCGCGGTTGACCTCGAGCGCGCTGCGCGGCTGCTCCTTGACGATCGAGCTGATCGTCGAGATCGCCGTCTCGCCGTCGAAGGGTTTGCGGCCCGTGGCCATCTCGTAGAGGAGGATGCCCAACGAGAAGACGTCGCTGCGCGGATCGACGGGCTTGCCCTCGGCCTGCTCCGGCGACATGTAGGCCGCCGTGCCGAGGATCCGCCCCTCGGCGGTCTCGTGGACGGCGATCGTGCGCGTCGCGTCGTCGTCCGTGTGC
>DATFKK010000009.1 GCA_035268685.1 Candidatus Krumholzibacteriia bacterium
TTCGGGAACGATCCCGCGATGGTGGCCGAAGCCGCTGCACGAGCACTACGGACGAGCGCGGCCACTCCGTGCTTCCGGCGGATCGTCTTCGCCGTACCCGATCACGGGGCACAGGGGCGCCGCAACCACGCGGCGTTCCGCAGCCTGCTCGGATCGTAGCGCGGGAGGAGAACCCGCCACTTCCACCGCGGAAGCGGACGTGTTCCCGCGCGGAACATCCCCAGGTGTCATGCTGCGTGCGCACTTCCGCGGCGGAAGCCGTACGGGAAGAAGTCCGCCATCCCGACTTCCGCAGCGGAAGCGCCAGCGTTCCCACGCGGAACATCCCCAACCGTCACCCGCACCGAACACTTCCCCCGCGATGGCCACCGCCAGGAAGGCCGGCACCCAAGCGCAGGCCAGCACCCACGCGTAGGCCGACACCACCACACAGGCCGACACCCACACGAAGGCCGGCCTCCCTCCGGAGACCGGCCTCGTCTCGCCCGCTCGCGACGTCGCCGCGGCTAACGGTGCGGGCGGGTCATCGCGTCGAAGTCCAGCAGCTCGTCGAGCTGCTCCTCGTCGAGGAGTTCGAGGGCCAGGACGATCTCGCGAATGGTCTTGCCCTTCCGGTGGGCCTCCTTGGCCACGGCGGCGGCCTGGTCGTAGCCGATGACGGGGGCCAGGCTGGTGACGATCATCAGCGAGCCCTCGATCAGCCCCTCGGTGTGCTCGCGGTTCACCTTCAGGTCGCGCAGGAGCTTGTCGGTGAACATGTCGCAACCGTTGGTGAGCAGCTTGATGCTCTCGTGCACCGCGTCGGCCATCATGGGCATGGCCACGTTGAGCTCGAGGATGCTGCCCACGCCGCCGAATCCGCCCAGGGTGACCGAGGTGTCGTTGCCGACCACGCGGGCGCAGATCTGGATCATGCTCTCGCAGATCACGGGGTTCACCTTGCCGGGCATGATCGAACTGCCGGGCTGGGTGGCGGGCAGGCTCAGCTCGCCCAGACCGCAGCGGGGGCCGCTTCCGAGCCAGCGGATGTCGTTGGCGATCTTGCTCAGGCTCACGGCGATGGTGCGCAGCTCGCCGCTCACCTCCACGTAGCCGTCCTTGGCCGCCTGGGCCTCGGGGTGGTTGTTCGCCTCGCGAAAGGTCAGGCCGGTGGCGTTGCTCAGCTGCTGGCAGACCTTCTTCGAGAACTGCGGGTGGGTGTTGATGCCGGTGCCGACGGCGGTGCCGCCGATGGCCAGCTCGCTCAGCGCTTCGATCGCCACGTCGCAGCGCTCCATCGCCTTCGCCATCTGCTCGGCGTAGCCGCCGAAGACCTGCCCCACGCGGATGGGCGTGGCGTCCATCAGATGGGTCCGGCCGATCTTGGTGATGTCGTCCCACTCCTCGGCCCTGGCCGCCAACTCCTCCTGCATGCGCTCGAGCGCGGGCTTCAGGTCGTTGGCAAGGGACAGGGCAGCGGCCACGTGCATGGCGGTGGGAAAGGTGTCGTTGCTGCTCTGCCCCATGTTCACGTGGTCGTTGGGATGCACGGGGCGCTTGCTGCCGACCTCCTCGCCGGCCTCGAGCGAGGCGTAGTTGGCGATCACCTCGTTGGCGTTCATGTTGGTCGACGTGCCCGAACCGGTCTGGAAGACGTCGACGACGAAGTGGTCGTCGAGCTCACCCTCGGCCACGGCCTGGGCGGCGCGCACGATCGTGCGGCCCTTGGGCCCGCTGATCCGCTTGAGCTCCATGTTCGCCCGGGCGCAGGCCTCCTTCAGCAGGCCGAAGGCATGCACCACCTCCACGGGCACCACGCGCCCGCTCACGGGGAAGTTGTCCTTCGCCCGCTGCGTCGACGCTCCCCACAGCGCCCACGAAGGAACCTTCATCTTCCCCATCGAGTCCTGTTCGATCCGCCACTTCGGCACGCGGCGGCGACGGCTCGTACGCTTCTTCGCCATGTGATCTCTCCGTTGGTCGGTGCGGGGCGTGGCCCCACGTGGGAACGCCGGTCCCGTGGGGGAACCGGCGTGCATCGGAATCAGGAAGGGCCGCTGCGATCGGCCCACGGGACGGCCAGTCCCAGGTCGGCGAGTTTGGTCTCGAGTTCGGCCCGTTCGCGGTTGCGCTTCGGACCCTTCTCGCCCCAGCTGAGGATCCCCAGTTCTTCGGCGCGCCGCGTGGCCGCGTCGCGATCGCCCTGCACCACCAGGCGCAGGATCTCGCGGTCGATGCGGCTGAAGAAGGCGCCACCGCGGCGGTAGTCCTCGAAGGCCTCCCAGGTCAGCGGTACCCACTTGCTCGCGATCCGTTCGCCGATCACGGTGGCGTACTCGCGGATCTCCTCCTGGGCGTGCATGTCCATGCGCAGGGCGAGGAAGTGCAGGAGGTTGTGCAGGTCGACCTTCCAGTAGGCCTCGGTGTAGGTCGACAGGGGAAGGTCCTTGCGCGCCTGCTCGCGGGCGATGCCGCGCTCGAGGCGTTCGTTGTACACGCGTCGGGCGTGGTCCTGCAGCTCGCGCTCCTGCGCGCTGAGCGTCTCGCCGAGTCCGTGATCGGCGAAGCCCTCGCTGCCCTGCCGGTTCGACGCTGCCTGCTGGCGCCACTCGTCGGGCGCGGTGGTCTGGCTCGCCTCGATCGCGATCGAGTAGCGCGTGCTGTACTCGTTCACGTTCGCCGTGCGGTGCCGGATCCACTGCCGCCAGCAGTCCATGGGCACGCGCACGTGCAGTTTGATCTCGGCCATCTCGAAGGGCGTGGTGTGGCGATGCCGCAGCAGGTAGCGGATCAGCCCGCGGTCCTCGCTGACCTTCTTGGTGCCCTTGCCGTAGCTCACCCGCGCGGCCTGGACGATCGAACCGTCGTCTCCCATGTAGTCGACCACGCGCACGAAGCCGTCGTCGAGCACGGGCAGGGCCTCGCCCAGGATCTCGTCGAGCGCGGCCACGCGGGGGCGCTCGACGCGTTCGGCGCGATCGGTGGATTCGGACATGGGAGGCCTCGGCACGGGGCGACGGCGGGCCGGGCGCGCCCGCGCGCCCGGGGGAGACGACGAGCGGGACTGTAGCCCCGCCCGCGGCCGAGGGCAACCGCCGGGCGCGTCGGCTCAGTCGCTCACGGGCGGCCAGAGCACCGGGCCGGCGTCGGTCTGGAACTCCAGGTGCACGCTGAACGTGGTCTCGCTCGGCGGACTGTAGCGGCCGAAGCGCTCCAGCTCCTCCACCACGAAGTCCTGCAGGCGGGTGTCGGCACCACGCGCGGCGGGCGGCCGTTGCACGAGTTCGGAACCGAACACCGTGGTCGAGGCCCGGGCGAAGAACTCGTAGCGGCCGAGGTCGGAGCGGATCCGATCGGCGACGGGCTGCCACTCATCGAAGGGATCGGGATCGCCCGGTTCGGCCAGCCCGGGGTCGAACAGGCCGGGCGTCGAGAAGAACAGGTCGGGCACGAAGATCTCGATGCCCTCGAATCGATCGTCGTCGGTGAGAGTCAGTTCGAGGACGCGGGGCATGGTCGCGGGAATGTAGAAGTCCTCGCGATCGCCGATCCCCTGCGCGTATCGATTGGTCGGATCGAACTCCGACACCATGGTGTAGGCGAACGAACGCGGCACTCCGGTGAGCAGGCCCAGGATCTGCGAACTGGCCGGCGGGACGCGGGAATCGGGGTCGGCCTCGATCCGGATCGGGATCCGGAACAGCGTGCCGTCGAAGCGGAGCTCCTCGACGGTCTCGCTCCAGCGGCCCGAGACCGGATCGAAGCCCAGGCCCACGTTCGTGAAGACCTGGTAGTCGTCCGACGGTTCGGCCGGATCGGGCGGGCGCAGCACGATCTGCTGTCCGTCGGTCGGCTCCACCCGCGGCGTGCGCGGCGGGAATCCGCCCACGAAGGACAGGGTGGCGCGGTCGCTCTGCCGCCCGTGCTCGTCGACGCTGACGAGGTTCAGCTCGTAGTCGGCCGGGCCGACGTTCATCACCAGCACGGAGTCGGCCGTGGCCTCGCTGGCGAAGGTGTTGAAGGTGTTCGGGAAGCCGTCGTCCTCGCGCAGCGTGAACCGGGTGAAGCCCTTGTAGCGCACCTCGGGACCCTGGTCGTCGAGCCGAACGTCGCAGCACAGGCTGTCGGGAGGTGTGGCCCCGGGAAAGCGGTCCTGCCCGCGCAGCCGCACCCGGACCTCGGCCCCGGCGGGAATCGTGTCGCCGGGCGCCAGCGCCCGCTCCCATCGCCCGCCCGCCTCCAGCGCCACGGTCCACGCCGGGAAGGCAGCCGTGCTGTCCGGCTCGGCCGGACTCTCCACCAGATCGACCGTCGGCGAGTAGTTCACGTCGAACCGCAGCGTCTGCCCGCTCGCGATCACCCGCCCGTTCGCGTTGATCGATCGTACTTCGAGGAATCGCGGTCCCGACGGAAAGCGCAGGTCGCCGAAGCAATCGGGCCCGGTTCCGCAGTCGGCCGGATCGATCGCCGAGCGCGGCGTGTCGTTGGCGAAGCGGATCGACCGGGTGTCGTCGAAGGCGACCGAGTCGGGACCCGCGTCGGGCAGGAAGAAGGTCTCGTCGTCGGTCTCGTAGACCCGGACCCGCGTGCCGACGACCGGCGCCACCGCGGCGTCGGGCTCCCACTCGATCCGGAATCCGCGCCCGAAGGGGACGAAGGGCCGATCGGTGGTCTCGGGGGAGTCGTCGGCCGGCCCGTCGGGCGTGCCGACCCATCGCAGGTCCTCTCCGCCCGAGGGTGTGTCGACGTACACGCGGAAGAGGATCGAGTCCTCGCCGTCGTGGGGGCCGGGGTCGTCGTCGCCGGGATCGACCACGTCGACGGGATCGTCGTCGGAACCGCACCCGGACGACACGAAGGGAACGGGTGCGAGAACCAGGAGGACGAGCCACGCAACCAGGGAACGAATCACGGCGAGGGACCTTTCACTGGACGACGACCGGCGCACTCGACCAGAATCGCCGCCGGGCCCCGTCAATGTGACGAGGTCGCCCGCGGGGGTCAAGCCGACGTGTGCCGCGGCCCCACCTGCCCCGCGCTCCCCGACCGAGATCGATCATGTCCGAACTCCGCCGACGCCTCCCGCTCGTCCACGTCCTGTGGATCACCGCCGCCCTCGTCCTCGCGCCGGCCGTCGAGGCCCGGGCCGACCGCCAACCCCTCCGTGATGCCGGACGGGGCCTGCGAATCCTGGCCGACGATGCCTGGGCCCTCGTCACCGCCCCGTCGCGGATGTCGGGTGAAGATCTGCGAAACCTCGGCCTGGTGGTCGCCGTCGGCGGCGCCCTCTTCGCCTTCGACGAGGACATCGACGACTTCGCCCAGCGCAACGAGCGCGACGGGGCCTTCGACCTCACCCGGCGCACCGGAGATCGATTCGGCCGGCTCGGCCTCATGGGCAAGACCTGGCCCTTCTACGCCGGCGCCATGGTGGTCGGCTATGCGGCGGACGTCCCCCGCCTGGCCCGCATGGGCGCCGAGATCCTCGAGGCCCAGTGGATGAGTGGCTCGCTGCGCAACGCGAGCAAGCTCGTCCTGGGACGTCGTCGCCCGAACGAGGACCGCGGCGCGTATTTCTTCGAGTTCAACGGTGGGACATCGTTCCCGAGCGGCCATGCGGCGAGCGTGTGGTCGGCCGCCGAGGTCGTCCGGCTGCACGTCGATCGCTGGTGGGCGACGATCCCTCTGTACACGATCGCCGGGGCGGTCAGCCTGCAACGGGTGTACTCCAGCGCGCACTGGGCGAGCGACGTCTGGATCGGATCGGTCAGCGGCATCGCCGCGGCCCGCTTCGTGTACCGTCGTCACGAGACCCCCGAGACCGGCGGGTTGTCCGTTGCCCCCACGATCGCTCCCGACGGCCGCCCCGCTCTCGC
>DATFKK010000010.1 GCA_035268685.1 Candidatus Krumholzibacteriia bacterium
CTGCGCCGCCGGTGCCATCAGCGCGAGCATCAGCACGGCGGCGGTCAGAGTTCGGAGTTGGATTCTCATGGTGTCTCCAGGATCCTCCCGTGAGGGGTTTCGGGTTCATCGCTCCACGTGGAGCGCGCACGTGATGTGACCGCCGGGAAGGGTCACGAGGTGGGAGCCTCGTTCGGAGTGTGGCGCAGGTCCGTTCGACCGGATGGAACCTCCTCGGAAGTTTCGTTCAGCGAACGAGGACCAGGCGCGAGAGGGCTTCGCCGCGGGTCGTGCGCAGACGGGCGAAGTAGAGGCCGCTGCCGACGGTGTTCCCCTGCGCGTCGCGCCCGTCCCAGCGGACCCGGGCGGGTCCGGCGGGGAGGCGGCGGTCGAGCAGGGTGTCGACACGGCGGCCGCTGGTGTCGAAGAGCACCAGCGACACGGGTCCGGGCTCCGGCAGGTCGAAGCGGAGTTCGGTGGCCGGATTGAAGGGATTGGGCACGGCGTTCAGCTCGAGAGGGCGACCGGCCGGAGGCGCGTCGGTCGTGGCGTTCACGGCGATCACCAGGAAGTCGTCGAAACGGGTCTCGACGAGTTCACCCGCGTCGTAGGCCTGGGTGCCGTCCGTGAGCGAGATCACGCCCCAGCCCGACGTGTCGAGGGCACGGAAACCGAGCGTGTACGTGCGGCCGGGGCCGGTCAGGGACAGGCCGGCGCACAGCACCACGTGGCTCACGCGCACGCGGCTCGAGTCGCCGTCGTCGCCGATGTTCAGGAAGCGCAGTCCGCAGGCCTCGGTGAACAGGGGACCCTCGCCGTTGGCGGGCGGATCCGGGATCACGGGCTCGAAGAACGTGGAATCGAACGAGAAGATCGCGTCGTAGCCGTTGAACGGATCGCCGGACTCGGTGACCTCGACGGACACCATCACGGTGTCGCCCGTGGCGAGCGACGTGCGATCGCCCACGAGACCGAAGGTCACGTCGGCGACGGCAGGCGGCGCCGCCAGGAGGACGATCAGGAGGGCGAGAACGGTCGGGCGTCGGGGGCGCACGACTCCTCTTCCGGTTCGGACGAAACGTCGGGACCGAGCGTATCCGTCGTTCGAATCGTAGAGCGCCGCTCAGAGGGTACGGATCGGCGCACTCGGGTGGGAGCCTCGAGTGCTCCGAGGGTGGCAGGTCGTTGCGCACCAGCGAAGCGACTAGATCCTAGACAGCTTCGGAGGCGCGCGTCAACCCGATCCGTCCGACATCACGTTCTTGTCGGGCGGAGACCGTTGGTGTTCGTGTCATCGGACCGCGTGAGTTCGAACAGAGTTCGCAAACGTGGGTTGGCTGCCTCACGTCTGTCCAACATCACGCTGAACACGGCCGGTGCGAAGAGGGGCCTGTACGCACGGTCGCCGGATTCCGCGGCGCGGCACGCGCCCAGGCACGCGTCAAGTCACGCGCCTAGGCCCGAGCCTGCCCGCGCAACTGGTGGATCCCGATGTACGCGGTCGGGATCACCACCAGCGTGATCAGCGTCGACACGGTCAGCCCCCCGATCACCGCGCGGGCCAGCGAAGCCTGGATCTCCCCGCCGGCACCGCCGCCGATCGCCAGCGGCAGCATGCCGAGCAGCGTGGTCAGCGTGGTCATCAGGATCGGCCGCAGGCGCAGCCGCGCCGCTTCGAGCACGGCGTCACGCACGCCCAGCTCCTGTTCACGGCGCATCAGGTTGATGTAGTCGACCAGCACGATCGCGTTGTTCACCACGATCCCGATCAACATGACGATGCCCATCAGGCTCTGCACGTTCAGCGAGGTGCCCGTCAACAGCAGCGTGGGCACCACCCCGACCAACGCCATCGGCACCGACAACATGACGATGAGCGGATCGAGGAAGCGCTCGAACTGCGCGGCCATGACCATGTAGATCAGGATCACGGCCATGGCGATCGACAGCAGGAAGTCGCGTCGGGCCTCCTGCTGCTCCTCGTACTCGCCGCCGTAGAGGATCGAGAAGCCCGAGGGTAGGGTCATGTCGCGCAGGCGGCCGCGCAGGTCCTCGATCACGTTGCCCAGAGCCGCGCCGCTCTCCAGGTTGGCGGTGATGTAGGTCACGCGCTGGCCATCGACACGATCGATGTCGGTGGGACTGCGCCGGCGTTCGGTCTCGACCACGCTGGACACCGGCATGGTCTGGCCGTTCGCGCTGCGCACGGACACGTTGGCCAGATCCTGGGTGGTGAGGCGGTCCTCGGCCTGCAAGCGCACGGTGATGGGGAATTCCTCGCCGCCCTCGCGGAACACACCCGCGCGGCCGCCGCCCACGTTGGTCTGCACGATCTCGGCGATCTCGCGCACCGACATGCCCAGGTTGGCCACCTTGTCACGGTCGATGATCAGGTTCTGCTCGGGACGCCCCTCGCGTCGACTCACGCGCGCGTCGGCGACCTCGGGGATGCCCTGCATGACCTGCACGATGTCCTTCGCGATGCGGTCGGCCAGCTCGAGGTCGTAGCCGCGCAGCTCGAGCTGGACGGCCGAGCCGTCCCCCGAACCGAACAGGCGGCGCAGCATCCACAGGCCGGACTGCGCGCGCACGCGGATGTCGGCGCCGGGGATCCGTCCCTGCACCCGACGGCGGATCTCGTCGGCGATCAGGTAGCTGTCGGTGTCGCGCTCGTCTGCGCCGAGCAGGGCGAGTTCCACCTCGGCGTCGCCGGGGCGGATCTCGATCGTCATGTTCTTCACCTGGTCCATGGGCGTGGCCTCCTGCACCAGGCGTTCGAGTTCGTGCAGGTACTCGTTGACCACGGCGATGTTCGTGCCCTGGGCCATCTCGAGCTCGACGTCGATCTCGTCGGCGTCGGTCTGTGGGGCCAGCTCCACCGGGAGCAACGGCCACAGGTAGATCGCGCCGGCGAGCAGGGCCAGGGTCAGGCCGAAGACCACGATCTTGTGGCGCACCACGTGCTGCATGCCGCCCGCGTAGGCGTTCTCCACACGGTTGAACCACGCGCCCACCCGCCGGTGCCGCACGGCCTGCGCGCCCACGGTGCCGGTGGCGCCTACGGTGAGCATGCGGCTCGACAGCATGGGCACCAGGGTCAGCGCCACGAGCAGCGAACACAGCAGCGCGAAGACCACCACCAGGGCCAGCTCGCGGAAGAGCATGCCCGAGATGGTCTGCATGAAGAGAACGGGCAGGAAGATCACCGACGTGGTGAGTGTCGACGCGATGATCGCGCCCGACACCTGTCTGGTTCCCACCAGCGCGCTCTCGTCGAGCGGTCGCCCGCGCTCGCGCTGGCGCACGATGTTCTCGAGCACCACGATCGCGTTGTCGACGATCAGTCCGATTCCCAGCGCCAGGCCGCCGAAGCTCATCTGGTTCAGCGTGAGCCCGTTGAAGTACAGCAGTGCGAAGGTGGCGATCAGCGAGATCGGAATGGACAGGGCGATGATGAACGTGGTCGATCCGTTGCGCAGGAACACGTACAGCACCAGGATCGCGAGCAGTCCGCCCCACAGGGCCGCCTTCTGCACGTTGTCGATCGAGTTCTGGATGAAGTCGCTCTGGTCGATGATCATCATCAACTCGATGTCGTCGCGCTCGGCATTGATGCGTTGCATCACCTCACGCGCCTCGGCGGCCACCGCCACGGTGTTCGCGCCCGACTGCTTGCGCACGCCCATGCGCACCATGGGCCGGCCGTCGATCTGCACCAGGCGCGAGACGTCCTCGTAGCCGTCGACCACCTCGGCCACGTCGCGCACGCGGATGGGCCGGCCGTCGACCATGGTGACGATGGTGTCGGCGATCTGGTCGAGCGACTGGAATTCGCCCTGCGTGCGCACGTACATGTCGCGCAGGCCCTCGCGCATGTCTCCGCCCGGCAGGGTGACGTTCTCGCGCCGCAGGGCCTCCTGCACGTCGGCCGCGGTCAGCCGGCTCGAGGCCAGACGATCGCGCTTCAGGCGGATCTGGATCTCGCGGTACACGCCGCCCCAGATGTCCACCGAGCCGGCGCCGGGGATCTGTTCGAAGCGCTGGGCGATCTCGCGCTCGAGGATTCGCGTGAGTTCCTCCATGTCGCGCTCGGAACGCGCGCCCAGGACCACCACGGGGAAGTTGTCGGGGTCGAACTTCCACAATCGCGGCGATTCGACCTCGGGCGGCAGGTCGTCGCGGATCCGGTCGAGCGCGGCGCGGACGTCGTTGGCCGCAGCGTCGACGTTCGTCCCCTGCGTGAACTCCAGGGTCACGCGGCTGCGCCCCTCCGACGAGCCCGAACGGATCTCCTCGACGTTCGGCACACCGGCCAGGGCGTTCTCGACCTCATCGGTGATGATCCGCTCGATCTCCTCGGGGCCCACGTTCGGATAGTTTGTGGCCACGGTGAGCTGCGGGTACTCGATGGGCGGCAGCAGGTCGACGGGCAGGAAGCGGAAGCCCATGACGCCCAGCACGATCACGATCAGGAACACCATGGCGGTGGCGATCGGGCGGCGGACGGCGGTCTGGGTGATCTGCATCGATTCGCCTCTCCGCGCTCAGTCCGACGCCGTGCGCTCGATGACCTCACGCATGAGGTCCTCGCGCTGCAGGCGTTGCAGGTGTTCCACGCGCTCCCAGCGGATCGGCCGCACGCGGGCCTCGGGGCTCTCGCCGTCGAGCAGGTTCTGCCCCATGGTCACCACCCACTGGCCCGGCTCGATGCCCGGGATGGCGGCCTCCATGTGGCCCTCGGCGATCGGAGGCGTCGGGACGAACTCGAAGGCGACCGGCTCGCTCAGCGGACCGGGACGCTCGATGCCCATCTCGTCGACGGGCACCTCGCCGAAGTCGTGGCCGGTGACGTAGACGCCCACGTTGCCGGTGGTGGGGTCCTCGTACAGGGCGCTGATCGGCACCAGGGTGGCCTGCTCGCTCTCGCCGTAGTGGATGTCGACGGTCACGAACATGCCGGGCTTGAGGCGGCGATCGGCATTGGGCATGTCGATCTCGGCCTCGGTGCTGTGCGCCACCGGGTGCAGGAAGGGCGAGATGCGCGACAGGCGGGCCTCGGCCGCCGCGTCGCCCACACGGACCACCGCGCGCTGGCCCTCTTCGATGTAGGCGAGCATGCGGTCGGTCAGCATGACCTGCACGCGCACGCTGTCGAGCTGGCCGATGGTGAACACCTGCGTGTTCGGGTTCACCAGCATGCCGACCTCGACCTCGCGGCTGCCGACCACGCCGGTGATGGGGGCGCGGATCACCGTCCGGGCGAGATTCTCCGCGGCCTCCTCGGCCATCGCCAGGGCCTGTTCGACCCGGGCCTCGGCGAGGGCGACCTCGGCCTCGGCCGACGCGGCGCGGGCCTCCACGGTCTCGAGTTCGGCCTGGCTGCCGAGTTCGCGTTCGTCGAGCGAGCGGGCTCGCTCGAGGGCCGAGCGCGCCTCCCGGACCTGGGCTTCCGCGCGCTGCAACTGCGCGAGAGCGATCCGGTGGTCGGCCCGCGCCTGCTTCAGGCGCTCGCGGACGTCGGTGTCGCGGATCCGCACCAGTGGCTGCCCGGCCTCGACCTCGTCGCCGTTCTGGACGAGGACGGCGGTCACCACCCCCGTGATCTCGGGCTGGATCGACACCTGGTTGCGGGCCTCGACCACCCCGCTCAGCCGCTGCGTCAGGGGCAGCGAGCCGTGGCGGGCCTCGACGGCCTCGACGGAGGGATACACGCGCGGCGGGGCTTCCTCGGAGGAAGTTCCATCACCACAAGCGCTTACGAAGACGAGGAGGAGGCCCAGCACGGCCCCTCGGATCGTGGACGAGATGGCGAGGTCCTTCTTGCAAAGGGGGATTGATTGTTCCAACAATGACATCGAACGTTTCGAACGGCCACCCGGCCTGGATGCCGCCGCTCCGAGAGGACTCCGATCGTGCCCCGTGTCGCCTACCTGAGCATGGATCGCCTGGACGGTTTCTTCGTCTACGACGCCCTCACCCACGAGCCCCTGGCCGCGCGGGGGATCGAGGTCGAGACGATCCCGTGGCGCCGTCCGGACGTGGACTGGGATCGCTTCGACGCCGTGGTCATCCGGTCGACCTGGGACTACCAGGACGATCCGGAGGCCTTCCTCGCCTCGCTGCGGCGGATCGACGCATCGGGGGCCGAGCTGTTCAACCCGCTCGAGGCGGTGCGCTGGAACCTCGACAAACACTACCTGCGCGATCTCCGCGAGGCCGGAGTGGCCGTGGTCGACACGCGTTTCGTCACCTCTCCGGGCGAAACCGACCTCGACCGGGCCTTCCGCAGATTCGGCACGACGGAGATCGTCGTCAAACCGACGGTGAGTGCCAACGCCGACCACACGTACCGTGTCCACGTCGACGACGCGTCCGCGATGCGGGCGGTGACCGCAGCCCTGCGCGGCCGCGACGCCATGATCCAGCCCTTCCTGCCCGCCATCGCGACCGAAGGGGAGTTCTCGCTCTTCTACTTCGACGACGCCTACAGCCACTCGGTCCTCAAGACCCCGGTCGAGGGGGACTTCCGGGTGCAGGAGGAGCACGGTGGGCGCTTGGCCGCGGTCGAGCCCGAGCCCGCCCTGCGCGCCGCCGCCGATCGGGCACGGACCGCCCTGCCCGGCGATCTGCTCTACGCGCGCGTCGACTTCGTGCGCACCGGCGGCGGCTTCGAACTCATGGAGGCCGAGCTGATCGAGCCCTCGCTCTACTTCGAACTCGACGAACGATCCGCCGGACGGTTCGCGGCGGCTCTCGCGCGGCGGATCGGCGGCACGTCGTCAGCGCCCTAGAGGGTCTCGATCACCAGCCAGTTCTCGATCCGGTCCTCGATCTCGCGTTCCGGTGAGACCAGGACCAGGTCGTAGGGCCAGGCCACCCGCCAGTGATCGCCTTCGGGCAGTCGGCGGGCGTCGAACAGTACGCGGATCTCGTCGTTCATGTCGTGCGGCTGCACTGCCGTCGACCGGATCGTGCCGTGCCACGTACGCTCGCCGATGCCTTCGATCAGTCGGGTCATCTCGTCCGCGGTCGGCACCCGCTCGGACGGTTCCAGCGTCATGTGCTCGTGGGGCTCGAGGTGGCTGCGGCTGTCGAGCACCCATTCGACGAGAACGCCGCCACAGGTCGCCGGATCCTCGATCGTCACGTGGGGCATGCCAGCCGGTGCGACCTCCAGGGCCACGCCCTGCGGCTCGAAGGCCGGATCGCGCATCACGTGGATCTTCAGGACGGCGTTCGGGTGCAGGTCCAGGAGCGACTCCGAGAACACGTCGTCGTACGCGCGGGACATGGCGGACCTCCTCTGCCTCGGGGGCGAGGGCCCGTCCGGTCGGGGCCCGGCGGGCCCGCATTCACCATTTGAACACGTTTCGAAGGCCGAGTGTGCCCGCAGCGACTGATCAATTGGCATCAGGCGTCGTATCCGCCGTCGGATCGGGCGATTCCGTCATCTGTCCCACGGTGAGGAAGCGCACGCCGTCGGCGAGCAGCTCGTCGGTGAGGCGATCGACCGCCTCGAGCGTGTTCGCCCGGCTCACGCCGTCGCGCCAGCCGCCGTCGTGGAAGATCAGGATCGCGCCGTCGGTCAGGCGCGGACGGACGCGATCGAGGATCACGTCGACGGGAGGCTGCCGCGAGTCGCGCGGATGCACGCTGCCGATCACCGGCACGTAGCCCAGTTCGTCGAGATGGTCGAGCGTGCGGTGCGAGAACCACCCCATGGGAGGCCGCAGGAATCGCGGCTTCTCGCCGGTGATCGCGCGGATCGCGTGCTCCGCACGCAGGACCTCGCGGCGGACCAGCCTTCGGGGCAGCAACGGCAGGGGCCAGTGGCTGTCGGTGTGGTTGGCGAGTTCGTGGCCTTCCTCGTGCGCGCGGCGCGCGATCTCGGGATGCCGTCGCACCTGGCGCCCGAGGACGAAGAACGTGGCGGGAACGTTCTTGCGGGCCAGGATGTCGAGCAGCTCCGGCGTGTTCCGCGGATTGGGCCCGTCGTCGAAGGTCAGGGCCACGCAGCCCTCGCGCTCGGGGACCGAACACAGGAACAGTTCGCTGAGGTAGCGCTGGACCGGTTCGACGTGCAGCAGCGAGGGCATCAGGCGTGTCCTTCATCTTCGTGGCGGGATTCGGCGACCGGTTCGGTGGTACGCCCGGTATGGGCCAGGTGTTCCTCGAGGGCCGCGTCCATGGCCCGGATGATCTCACGCCGCAGGTCGAGCACCCGCTGCACCACCAGCCGCCGGGTACTCTGCAGGTAGGCCCAGCGCAGGTGGCGTCGGCGCCGGACCAGGCTGCCCACGTACCAGCGCGTGAAAATCCCCGCCGGTGGCAGACTCGCCATGAAGAGGATCTGTCCCACCGTGCCGAAGTGCTCCAGCGCGAAGGCGAACCAGGCCGCGTAGAAGGCCACGAACAGCACCGTTCCCACCAGTAGCTGCGACCAGTGGATCTTGGTGAGGTCGCGGGTGATCATCCGTGCGACGATTCCCGTCAGCTTGTACGGGATGTAGTTCCACAGGGCACCCCATGCCGCCACCGGCAGGCCCAGGACGAACACCACCGCCAGGCGCACGGCCTCGCCGCGGAAGCTCGACGGTTCGTCGCGCACGATACGATCGGGCAGGCGGAGCCGGTCGAGTCGTCGGTGGTACTCGGCCAGCAGCTCCTTCACGTTCCAGATCACCTCGGGCCGGATCCGGTAGAAGTGATCGGTGGCCCGGGCGATCTCGCGCGACAGCTTCAGCTCGCGTTCGAAGCGGCTGTGGCCGGGGATCTCCAGTCCCTCGCGGGCGAGCAGTTCTCCCGCGTACACGCGCTCGACCTGCCGGACCAGATCGTCCAGTTCCTGGCGCCGCACGTCGACCACCTGGTGGCGGATGCGTTCCTGCAGGCGGTCGGTCAGCGCGTGGACGGTGGGCTCGGGGTCGACGCGGTAGTCGTCGGCCACGTCGCGCACCACGATCGGCTCGCCGAAGGTCACGAGCACACGGCTGCGGAAGTTCAGGGCGCTCTGGAAGCTCAGTCCCACCGGGACGATGGTCACGCCCAGCGAGAAGTCGTGGTGGTCCTCGGTCTGCAGGGCGATCCGCACCGTTCCCGTCTTGAAGCGCTGCACGCGCCGTTCCTGCGCGCTGGTGCCCTCGGGGAAGATCCCGATGCAACCGCCGTGGGCCAGGACGTCTCGGCAGGCGGCGAAGGTCTGCTCGTTGCGGGTGCGCGCGTCCTGCACGTCGGTGGACCGGTGCACCGGGATCGCCCCTCCGCTCTCGAGCAGGAAGCGCAGGACCGGGTTCGCGAACAGCCCGCTGTGCGCCACGTAGTGCACGATCCTCCGCGAGGCGAGGCCCAGGATCATGGCGTCGGTGATCGACTGCGGATGGTTGGCGGCCAGGATCACCGGCCCCCGCGCCGGCACGTTCTCGGCCCCGACGACCTCGATCCGGCGGAAGTAGACGCCGGCGATCAGACGCGCCAGCGTGCGCAGGAAGGGATACAGGACGGGTCGACTCACACGGACCACCGGGCTCGCGGCATCGGAGGACGAACGCCGCGAGCATAGCAGATGTCTCGGTGCGGACCGGACCTCAGGGCGTGGCGGGGCGACGGATCGCGCCCAGGACGTGGCGTACCAGCAATTCGTCGAGCGTGCGGGTCATGCGTCCGCGTCCGCCGGGGCCGAGATCGGCGGTGGTCACCACCACCAGGCCGGGTTCGGGCAACACGAAGATCCGTTGCCCGCCGTGACCCCAGGCGTAGTGCACCGGAGTCCCCGCGATGCGTCGGTACCACCAGAAGTAACCGTAGCCGAAGCCGTTCCAGTGCGAGCGTGTCCGCGGACGCCAGGCCCGTTCGACCCAGCCGGTGGGGAGCACGCGCCGTCCGTCGTACTCTCCGCGGGCCAGGTGCAGCCGCCCGAAGCGGAGCATCTGTCGCGGTGTCATCGACAGGTTGTTGCCCCCGAAGTCGTGTCCCTGGGGATCGCGGTCCCAGTGGACGCCCTGCACCCCGATCGGTCCGAACAGATGGCGGGCCGCGTACACGCTCGGTCGCACGCCGGTCGCGCGTTCGAGGATCACGCTCACCAGGTGCGAGGCACCCGTGCTGTAGCGCATCGTCGTGCCGGGTTCGAACTCCATGGGCATGCGCAGTTGACCGCGCACCCAGTCCGAGCCGGCGACCCAGGCGCCGTAGTTGTAGAAGCTCGTGGTCTCGAGTCCGCTGCGCATGGTCAGCAGGTCCTCGAGCGTGATGCGCGCGCGGGGGTCGTCCTCGAGCAGGTCGGAGTGTTCGGGGAACCACCGCGCGACGGGTGTGTCGAGCGGCGGAAGGTCGCCCCGGTCGAGCGCGATTCCCACCAGGGCGGCGAGCACGCTCTTCGACACCGACTTCACGTTCTCGACGCGGTCCGGGCCGCCGCCACGCCAGTAGCCCTCGGCCAGCACCGAGTCGCGATCGGCGATCACGATCGAGGTCAGCGGCGGATGATCGTTCCCGAAACGCAGCGCCGACGAGAAGTCGACGTGGCGTGGATCGGTCCACACGTCCACCGTGGGCGCGGCGGAAGCGGGCGCTGCGGTGAGCGCGAGCAAGAGGACGGTGGTGACGAGGCGCAAGGTGGACGTGGGGGAGGCAGGCGAGGATTGTACGTCGTTCGCCTGCCTCCGGGTTCCCGGATGCGCTCGCTCAGTCGGTCTCGCCGGAGACGAGATCGGTGACGGTCCGCTCGATCGCCGACAGCTCGGTCCAGAGTTGCGACAGGGCGATGGTCCCGTCCTGGTCGATCACGAAGGCCGCGTTGGGCGCGGTACCGTAGGTGCACCACACGGGGTTCGTGATGGGGTCGGGCGGGGCGGAGTCGATCAGCATGAGCGGATCGTTCGCCATCTGGTTGAGGATTCGCTGGGCGTGGGACCGGCGTTCGGACCAGGTGTAGGCCTGACCGACGTCGCCGTAGGCGGTGCCGGTGCCGTCGGGGAGCTCGTCGTCGGTCCAGCGGGCGTAGGGCGTGGGGTCGGGCAGGGCCGGGTGCGCCTCGATCGTGTACACGTGGACGATGTGCACGGCTTCGTCGAAGCGGCGGCCGTCGGGGAGTTCGCGCATTGCGAACTGGTCGAGCTCGGGCACGCGAGCCATGTAGATCGGTCAGGTGAAACTGCCGAGCACGAGGAGCACGGGCCGTTCGTCCAGGAGTGTGGCGAGTGAGCGTTCCTCTCCCGCCATGTCGCGGAGGGTGAAGTCGACGGCCGGCTCGCCACTCCGACGGAAGATCTGGATCTCGGCCGCGTTGCCGCGTCCGAAGTCGCGCTCGGGCCAACCGAACGATCCCTCGGTGAGATGCGTTTCGTCGAGAAGGTTCTCGGGCCACTCGGTGGTCGGATCCTCGCTGCCCGGATCCTGCGGGTCGTCGGGCAGGGATGGGTCGTCGTCACCGCCGGGATCCTCGGTCACGGGAGGATCCGTCGTGGTCGTGTCGGGGCCCGTCGGGTCGTCACTCGAACAACCCGCGAGCCAGATCATCGAACACAGGAGCAGGATGGCAGCGGTGCGGACGGTTGCCGCGGTGTGCATACGGTCGGGAGCCTTTCGTTCGTCGTCTTCGTCGTCCCCATTGTTGACTACGAACGAAACCGACCTCGACAACAGTGTGATTCGGTGAGACGACCACCCGCTCGTCCCACGAGGTCGCGAGCGCGCGATGGTGCGACGTTCCACACCGTGGTGCGTGTTCCTACGAAGGCATGAGGGAATTCCGCATCATTCCTGCGCCTCGTGCTCTGCCTCGTCGAGCCGATAACGGCGGATCTTCGTCTGCAGGGTGCGTCGGCCGATTCCGAGCGCGACCGCGGCACGCGTGCGGTTGCCGCCGAAGTACCTCAGTGCGCGCGCGATCGCGACACGTTCGGCGGTTTCGAGGGTCATGACCGTGTGGTCTCCTTGGTGGGGGGAACTCGGGAGCAGACGGTCGAGGTGCCGTGGCAGGATCACCGGTGCGTCGAACACCACCAGTCGTTCGGCGAGATTGCGGAGCTCGCGCACGTTGCCCGGCCAGTCGTGGGACAGCAGTCGCGTGATCGTGGCATCGGCCAGCGTCGGGGGTCGAACGGCCAGACGCAGAGCAGCCCGGCCGAGGAAGAAGCCGAGCAGAGCGGGAAGATCCTCCAGGTGCTCACGCAGAGGGGGGACCTCGATGGTCAGGACTTCCAGGCGATAGTAGAGATCTGCACGGAAGTGGCGCTCGGACACCCGCTCTTCGAGCGGTTGGTTGGTGGCGGCCAGCAACCGGGCACGGTTCCGTTGTGCGCGCGGCGATCCGACCCGATGGAAGGACTGGTTCTCGACGACGCGAAGGATCTTGGCCTGCAGGCCGAGATGCAGGTCTCCGATCTCGTCGAGCAGGAGCGTGCCTCCGGCCGCGGACTCGAAGAATCCTGCGTGGTCGGCGATCGCGCCGGTGAACGCGCCCCGCACGTGCCCGAAGAACTCGCTCTCCATGAGTTCGCTGGGCACGGCTGCACAGTTGGCCACGACGAAGGGTCCGGTCCGGCGGGCCGACTGGCGGTGGATGGCCCGCGCGATCAGTTCCTTGCCCGATCCCGTCTCACCGCGCACGAGGACGTTGACGTCGGTGCGGGCTGCGTCGCGCACCTGTCGCATGACGCGGGCGAGGCCGCGATCGGCACCGATGATCTCGGGGTCCACGACACAGGCTCCGATCCGCCCCGCACGATCCGAAGAAACCCCCAGGGCGTGCCGGCGCAACGGTACGTCTGCACCACGGATCGTCGTGGTCGACCGCGCAGCAAGAACGCATCGATGCGCAGGAAGTGCGCACCGGGCCGTCACGGAGGGGGCACCGGGGAGGCGGACCCATTGTGCGCACACGACATGTGGAACGCGGCCGCGCGGGCACTCGATCGGGCACGGCCGATGCCGTGGAGTCGGGGTCCCCGCGTCCGGTGCCGAGGGCCTCGTCTTCCACTGGTCCCAGACATCGCCGATGGTACCGGACCCCATTCGAGGAGCGCCCGATGTCCACACAAGGATTCCGGATCCGCGGGATCGTTCCGGGGCGGACACGCCCGGTGCTGGCCGCGGTTCTGACGACCGTTCTCTGCTTCTTGATCCACACCGGTGCCGATGCGTCCCTGCGCCGGTTGCACGTCGTGTGGGAGGACACCTTCGTCGACACCAGCGCCCGTGGCTGGGAGCTCGAGTCCTACACCCGTGGCGACATGATGGTCGTCACCGACGATCCCGGCGATGCCGTCAAGGTGGCCGGCGACGGCTACTTCCTGCGAGGAGAAAGCCCGAGCCACGACAACGGGGCCGGATTCCGTGCGACGTCGCCCACCTTCGACCAGATGGGTGTCGACATCGACGAACCCTACTCGATCCACTTCGAGTATCTCCTACCCTGGCAGGAGGCGTGCTGGACCTACGCCCTGGCTTCGAACCACGTGTCGCTGGTGGTCGCCACCTGCGACGTCGCGGCCGAACGGGGCTGGCTCGTTGCCGTCGACGAGTTGGCGGGAACGGAGGTGCCGCTGGGTCCGATCACGCTGGGTGCGTGGCACGCGATCGACGTGCTCGTCGAGCCCCGTCCCCTGCACCTGGGGGATGGCGTCGCCGACCTGACCGTTCGGGTCGACGGCGCGGTCGTGGGCCGGGTGCGGCGTCGAGAGAACATGGGATTCGATCGTCTGGTCTTCCAGGACCTGCCGGCGCGCATCGCCGACGCCACCGACCCTCCCGCGCTGTCCGGCTGCTTCGGCGGCGGCTGCTGGGACGACGTCCGTCTGTCGGTGCAGGTTCCGGCCGAAGGGTCCGAGCCCCGTGATCTGAACTTCCGCATGGAACCCAACCCCTTCAACCCCGTCACCACGCTTCGCTTCGAACTGCCGGAAGCCCTGCACGTGCGTGCGGTCGTCTATGCCCTGAACGGACGGCGCGTGGGAACGGTGTTCGAGGGATGGCTCCCCGTCGGGCCGCAGGTTCTGCCTTGGGACGGCACCGACTCCGACGGTCGCGCGATCGCCAGCGGGACCTACTTCGTGCGGGTGCACGCCGGTGATCACGTCGTGGTCCAGCGGGCCTCCGTGGTCCGCTGAGAGCCGAGGCCGGCCACGAGCGGAGGTGCCCCACGCCCGACCCTGTCCACTTCGTTCGACCGCCGGTCGGGGCCCCGTGATGCGCGACGATCGCGGGGCCTTCTCGTCCAGGGGCTGGGCGCCTGCGCGTCGGCACGGTACACTTCTGCGATGAACGACGACCGCGACCGCAAGACCGACCTCGGAGGCATCCGCGAACGCATCGATTCGATCGACGCGCGGATCCACGAACTGATCGCCGAACGTGCCCGTCTGGCCCAGCACGTGGGCGTGACAAAGCGCGAAGAGGGCACCGTGGCCTTCTTCCGGCCCGAGCGCGAGGCCCAGGTGCTCCGCGCCGTCGTCGAGCGCAACCGGGGACCGTTGACCGACCAGGAGATGGTCCGTCTCTTCCGCGAGATCATGTCGGCCTGTCTGTCCCAACAGGAACCGTTGAAGGTCGGATTCCTCGGCCCCGACGGCACCTTCTCGCACCAGGCCGTGCTCGAGCACTTCGGGCACTCCTGCCGCGCGTTGCCCATGGCCACGCTCGACGAGGTCTTCGGGGCGGTGCAGAGCGACGACGCCGACTTCGGAGTGGTGCCGATCGAGAACAGCGCGGCCGGCGTCGTGAGCCACACGCTCGACCTTTTCCTGGGGTCGCCGCTGAACATCTGCGGCGAGGTCCACATGCGCATCCGTCAGCATCTGATGGGTGCCATGGAACGCCTCGACGAGATCCGGCGCATCTGCGCCCACCCGCAGTCACTGGCCCAGTGCCGGGCCTGGTTGCGGCAGCACCTTCCCGATGTCGAGCTCGAGCAGGCGAGCAGCAACGCGGCCGGGGCACGCCGCGCCCGTGACGAGAGCGGGACCGCGGCCATCGCACCGGCTGCCGCGGCCGAGATCTACGGGCTGCGTGTCCTGTTCGACTCGATCGAGGACGAGAGCGACAACACCACGCGCTTCCTCGTCGTGGGACGGGATCTTCTCGAGCCGAGCGGCGCGGATCGCACCACGCTGCTGCTGAGCGGTGCCGAGACCGACCAGAGCGGGTCGCTGCACTCGCTGCTCGAGCCCCTGGCGCGTCACGGCGTGAACATGACCCGGATCGAGTCGCGTCCCTCGCGCCGCCGGTCCTGGCACTACGTGTTCTTCCTGGATCTCGACGGTCATGCCTCGGACCCGCCGGTGGCCGCTGCCCTCGCCGAGCTCGAGGAGCGCGCCGACCTGTTCCGGGTCCTGGGCGCCTACCCCAGGGCCGTCCTCTGATCGACCGCCGGCCGTGGGCCTGGTGTGCGCCTTGCAAACGCCTCTCTTCCGAAGTCACGATCGGTGCGCGGGCTCCCCGCACACGGGTGTACGAGCGGGATCGGCGGCATGGCCCTCCATTTTCCACGGTACGATTTCACCCCCCACCGCGGCAGCATGTTCCTGCTCGCGGCGTTCGTCGCGGTGGTCGGGCTCGACCTGTCCGGTGCCCTGGGCTCCGAGTCCGGGGTCGTGTCGACCTTCGCGTCGTCGATGCTGCGTCTGGCCACCGTCGTCCTGCTCGTGCGGGGCTATCGGGGATTCCGTGACGGCCGATTCCTGTTGCTGGCCGGGGTCTTCCTGCTGGCCGGTCTCCGGCAGTTCCTCAGCGGGATGTACCGGACCGGGCTCGAGATCCCCGGCTTCGGCGCGCTCGGGCCGGAGATCCCCGGATACCTGGTGTCGATCCTCGGCCTGCTGGCCGCGGTCCATCTGGTCGAGGTGTACCGCGCCGCGCGCGAACGCGAGGAATTCCAGCGCCGCCTCGAGGTCGAGAACGAGCGCTACCGGGGGATGTTCGAGGACAACACCGCGGTGAAGCTGCTGATCGATCCCGACGACGGTCGGATCGTCGACGCCAACGGTGCGGCGGCGGAGTTCTACGGCTGGAGTCGCGACGAACTGCTCCGCCTGCACATCCAGCAGGTCAATTGTCTGGCGCCGGCACAGGTCGAGGCCGAGATGCGGCGGGCGCGTGCATCGGGGCAGCATTGCTTCGAATTCCGCCACCGTCGGGCCGACGGCTCGATCCGCGACGTCGAGGTGCATTCGAGTCCGCTGCGTGTCGACGGGCGAGACCTGCTCTTCTCCATCGTGTTCGACGTGACGACCCGCAACGAAGCCGAGGCGGCCAACCGCCGGCTGATCGCGGCCTTCGAGGAACAGTCGCGCATGCTGGCCGCCGCTCGCACCGACGCCGACCGTGCCAACGTCAACAAGAGCGCGTTCCTGGCGAACATGAGCCACGAGATCCGGACGCCGATGACGGCGGTCCTGGGCTTCGCCGAAGCACTCGAGGATCCCGAACTCGAGGAATCGGAACGACGCGAAGCCGTCGCCACCATCCTCGACAGCGGCAACTACCTGCTCGAACTCGTCAACCAGATCCTCGACCTGGCCAAGGTCGAGTCCGGCAAGATCGAGATCGAACGGCACCCGATCGACATGGTGGCCTTCCTGCGCGGTCTGCGCGGACTGCTCGCCGGTCGCGCCCAGGACGCGGGCCTGGATCTGGACGTCGTGAGCGCCTCGCCCGTTCCGGAGCGGCTCACGGGGGACGAACTCAAGATCCGCCAGATCCTCGTCAACCTGCTGGCCAATGCGATCAAGTTCACCGAAGACGGAGGCGTGGTCCTGCGCGTTTCCTTCGACGAGGCGACGGAGTCCGTGGTCTTCGAGGTCGAGGACACCGGCCCCGGGATGAGACCGGCGGAGCTCGAGTGCGTGTTCGAGCCCTTCGAGCAGGCGTCGAGCGGGAAGAAGGGTGGCGGAACCGGCCTGGGCCTGCCGATCTCGCGTCGTTTCGCCGAGGCCATGGGCGGAACGCTGCACGTGGACAGCACACCCGGGCAGGGATCGGTCTTCACCCTGACCCTGCCCGTGGTGCTCGAGGAGGGTGGGGATCGGTTGGAGTCGGGCTGGACGCTGGACACCGGTCCCCCGTTGGTCGAGACGACCGATCCCGCCGACCGGACCGATCCCGCCGAGCCAGCCGTCGCCGACTCCGTCGAGGCCCACGTTCTGGTCGCCGACGACGTGGTGGCGAACCAGATGCTCGTCCGCCGTCTTCTGGAGCGTGCCGGTGCGCGGGTCGTGACGGTGAGTGACGGCCAGCAGGCGATCGACGCGGTCCGCGACGCGCATGGCCGCGACGATGGTTTCGACGTGGTCCTGATGGACGTCCAGATGCCTCGCATGGATGGCCTGGCCGCCACCGCGGTCCTCCGCGACGAGTTCCCCGCGCTGCCCGTCCTGGGTCTGACCGCGGGGGTGACCACCGCCGAGCGCGAAGCCCTCGAGGCGGCGGGAATGCGCGAGTGGTTGTCGAAACCGTTGCAGCGCGGGGAGTTGGTCGAGCGCGTGTGGTCGTGGACCACGACCGCGGACGCCTCGACCGACACGATCGACAGCGCCTGAGTCGACCGCGGTCCCGTCGCGGCGGAGACCACGGTTTCCGGCTATCCTGGAATCCTTCCCGACCCCGGACTCCGACTTCCAGCAGGCCGTCTTCCATGTTCATCCTCGACGAACCCTACGTCTCGCCGCAGCTGCGGCGTGCGGCGACCGACCTCGGTGCGCCCGTCCTCGACAATCGCTGTGCTCGGCGCGAACTGGACGGCGTCGGACTGGTGGCCGACGACGCGTTCGCGGAACACTACCTCCGTTCGGACCGGCCCCGTCTGTACACGAACTCCGAGAACTCCCTCGGATGGATCCGTGAACACCTGTCCGGAACCGACCTCCCGGCGCAGGTCGAGGCCCTGAAGGACAAGGTCCGCTTCCGCGAACTCCTGGCCGATCTCGACCCCGACTACCGCTTCGAGCAGGTACGGCTCGAAGCGCTCGACTCCGTCGATCCCACGTGGTTCGGTGGGCCCTTCGTCGCGAAACCGGCGGTGGGCTTCTTCAGCCTGGGCGTGCAGATCGTCGAGGATCCACGCGACTGGCCCGCGGCGGCCGGCCGTCTGCGGGACGCCGGGGAGCGCTTTCGTGGGCTGTACCCCGACGCCGTGCTCGAGCTCGATCGCTTCGTGCTGGAGCAGGTGATCGAAGGCGACGAGTTCGCCGTCGACGCCTACTACGATCGCGACGGCGCGGTCACGATCGTGAACGTGCTCGAGCATCCCTTCGCCCACGGCGCCGATGTCAGCGACCGGGTGTATCGCGTTCGCCCTGCGGTCATCGAACGCACCCACGACCTGTTCGTGGAGCACCTCGGTGAACTGGGCAGACGGGCCGGACTGCGCGACGTGCCGATCCACGTGGAGTTCCGGATCGCCGCCGACGGCACGGTGCGTCCGATCGAGGCGAATCCCATGCGCTTCGGGGGCTGGTGCGCCACCGACATCGCGACGCACGGCTGGGGACTGTGTCCCTACACCACCTTCCTGCGCGACGAACGACCCGATTGGACGCGCCTCTGCGAGGAAGGGCAGGGCTGGACCACGGCCCTCGTGGTGGCCGACCTGCCGGCGGATCTCGATCGCACCCGTGTGACGTCGATCGACTACGAGGCCTTCGCCGCGCGTTTCAGCCGTCCTCTGGAGCTGCGTCGTGTGGAGGACCCGAGGCATCCCGTGTTCGCCTTCCTCTTCGTCCGGGTGCGCGACGACGAACTCGACCAACTCGATGCCGTTCTCCACGCCGATCTGACCGAGTACGTCCGACTGGGCTGATCGCCGTCGGGGATCCCCCCGGACCGCTCTGCACGATCACCCCGTGGGGGCGGGGTCCCGGTGCGTCTAGCGTTCTCGTGGCAAGAGGTGGCGGAGTTCCGCCGCCGCGACGCGTCTGCGAGGAAGCATGACCATCACCGTGACCCTGGGCGAGATCGCCGTCCTCGTGATCGCTGCGGCCCTGGTGTTCGTGGCGATCGCGATCGTGCGGACGGCTTCGCGGTTGCAGACCACGCTGGCCGAGGTCGACGAGACCCTCCGCCGTCTGCGGCCGAGGACCGAGAGGGTCCTGGAGCGGACCGAGGACGAGCTGGCCCGTCTTTCGATCGTGTCGCAACGCCTGGGCAGCATCAGCCAGCACGTCGACGAGGTCACCGGCAACGCGGCCGAAACGGTGAATCCTCTGATCGACGACGTCGACCGGCTGCGGCGTTCGACCGATCACGTTCTGGCCGCCGTGAAGGGTGCCCAGGCCACGATCCATGCCTTGCGAAGGGACCGTTCGGAATGAGTGCCTCCGACCCGAATCCCCGACCAGAGAGGACCGCCATGAGCAAGGAGAACACCGCGCTCGCCTTCGTCGCCGGAGCCCTGGCCGGAGGCATCACCGCGCTCCTGTTGGCCCCGCAGAGCGGCCGGGAGACACGAGCAGTCGTGCAGGACACGGCCCGGGACTCGGTGGAGCAGGGACGCGAGAAGGTCGAGCACGCCGCGAACACCGCAGCGGAGCGGACCCGCGAGGCCGCCGAGTCGGTGGCCGATCGGACACGCCATGCGAGCGAGACCGTGGCCGAGACCGCCTCGCACGCCACCGACACCGCCCAGGACCGTGTGGAAGCCACGCGCGAGGCCTTCGAGGCCGGTCGCGAGGCCTACGCCGAGGAACTGCGGCGCCGGCAGGAACAGGAAGCGAAGGCCTGATCGCAGTGACGCGGACGGGGCGATGTCAGGGGTGCCCGTCGGGCATGCCGATCCGGGCACCCATCGACAGGGGTGACATCGTCTCCGTCCGCGTCCATTCCTACTTCGCCAGGATCACGCGCTGGACCTCGATCGATCCCAGCGCCGCCAGCCGGACCAGATAGACTCCACTGGCCAGAGCGCCGCCGTCGAACACCGCTCGGTGCGAGCCTTCGGCGAAGCGTCCTGCGCGCAACGTCACGACGTGGCGTCCCCGCAGATCGAACACCGCCAGATCCACGTGCGCGGCCCGTGCGAGGTCGAAACGGACTTCCGTCCTCGGATTGAACGGGTTCGGACGCGCCGTGTGCAGGGTCACCGGACCGCGGGGCGCGGCGGGAGCATCGACCGTCGTTCGTCGCACCTCGTGGAACTCTTCGAGCGTGACCGTGTCGTCGCCGTCGCCAGCCGGCGCCTGGCCGACGAGCGAGGCGCCATCGTCACTTCCGTAGCGCAACGCAGCCACGTGGAAGGCGGTGGGGACCGTCCCTCCGAACTCTGCGGCCAGATCGATCCGTGCCTCGAGCACCGACCCGCTGGTCACGTCGGCGTCCCCCTCGGCGTCGAACCATCCGCACCAGCCGTTGCTCGCCTCCGCCCCGGCGAAGGCACTCCACCGGGGCACGGTGCCGGACTTGGCCCAGGGGGCGGCGATCGACGGCGCCGCGTCGGCACTCACCATCAGGAAGACGTCGTCGCCGCTGCCGGCCGCCGGCGTCGTCGCCAGGTAGAGCCAGTCGCCCTCGACACGCAGGTACAGGGTCTCGGTGCCGTCGACGGGGGTCGTGCGCGCGTCGAGCGTTCCGTCCATCGTGAACGGTGCTCCGGGGTCGGTGTCCCCGCTGCCGCCCCCGCCCACGGCCACGTGGTCGATCGGGCTGTCGGTCACGTTGCCGTGGGTGTCGACGGCGCGCACGGTGAGGTCGTAGAGCGTGTTCGGCGAGGCTTCCACGGTCGCGCGGTAGCGCGTGGCCCGCACGGTGGGCAGGGGATCGGTCGTCGCCGTCGGCATGGGATCGACGCTCATCGGGATCTCCTGCCACGCGCCCACGTCCGGTCCGCCGGCGTAGGTGGCGTTGTCCGGCGCATCGATCGGCAGCGTGCCGTCGAGGTCCTCGCGCACGCGCAGGATCACGCTCTGCACGTCGGCGTGGTCGTCGACCAGGGTCCAGACCTCGAAGTCGGTGGGTTGGACGACGCCCCACTCCGTCGCCCCTGGGTTGTAGGGCTCGCGCTGCGGCGCGAACACGGTCGGACCGACGCTGTCGTCGGTGCCGTCGAGGAGTGCGCCGAGTTCCTGCAGGGCGAGGTTCGCGGCGCGCGTGGGCTGCGAATCCCACACGCCGTCCAGGCTGAAGTCCCAGTACCAGTAGTCGCTGGCCTGGCCGTTCAGCAGGAAGTCCTGCGCGGCGAGCGACCGCGGATCGGTCGGCGCGACGTCGAGCGCCTGCCGCACGCGGTTGGTCGCCGCGGTGAGTACCGCCCAGCTGTTGCGGTCGGGGGACTCGCCGTCGGCGTTCGGATCGCCGAGCCACTTCGCGAACTCGGGATCGCCGTTGTCGGCGCCGCTCCAGCTTCCCGGCTCGACGTGGATCAGGTCGTCGGCCGCGGGCGGGAAGCGATCGAGGTAGTCCTGGATCGTGGTCGCCTCGAAGCGATCGGGATTGGCCAGCAACCACTGCACGAAGGCGTCGAAGTTCGCGTGGTAGTAGCTGTCGCTGCCGCCGCCGTGGTTGTCGCCGTCGTGGTGCAGCACCACGAGGATCGGATGCGCGGAATCCGTGTTGAAGGGCTCGAGCTGCGACATCACCGCCTCGTAGTCGAGCGCGCCGAAGCCGCCGCGGCCGTCCTCGTTGCCCAGGTAGCGCGAGGTGGGCACCGCGACGATGCGCTTCACGTCGCCCGTGACCGGGTCGATGGTCTGCATCCAGTGCGGCTGGTGCCCCCAACGCGCCGACACCGGCGTCGGCGCCCACAGACCGCTCAACGACACCCAGTCGCCCGGATCCGGATTGCGCACCTCGGCCGCGTTCGGCTCGACGAGGTTGCCGCCGGAGTTCCAGGGATAACCCTCCGCGGCGCGGTCGAAGTGCACGTTGTCCACGAGCACCCACTCGAGACCGGCGTCCACGAGTGCGCCGATCATGCGCGGGTGGACGGCGTTCTCCGGCGGGAAGATCCCGCGCGAGGCCGGAGCGCCGATCCGGTCGGCGAGGATCTGCCGGTGCCGGGCGATCTGCGCGCCCACGTCCTCGGGCGCGATCAAGGGCATGAGCGGGTGGTGCTCGCCGAAGGCCACCATGTCGATCCGCGGATTGCCGAGCGCGGTGTTCGCTGTCGACCACTGCGTCCACGACGAGGTCCACGTGGCGAACTGTCCGTAGCCCGCCGCGGCCAGGGCGTCGAGGTTGCGCACCAGCGATCCCGAGAAACTGACCTGCGCACCCAGGTGCGGCAGACCGGCGGCCACCCCGCTCGCCACCGCGTCACCGGGCCAGGTGGTGTAGGGCCCCGTCCGCGTGAGGTGGACGTCGATCACCGAGAAGGGATAGCGCGCGTTCGCGTCGGTCTCGACCACCGTCTCACCCGGTTGGTAGATCGGCTGGTGCATGTGCCACAGGAAGGCGATGTGGATCTTCGGCGGATCCTCGGCGGTGGCCGCAGTGGGCGCGAGCAGGGCCGCGACGAGCAGCAGGGAGCACGCGGTACGCGCGGTCGGCAACGGGATCGAAGGCAGACGCATCGGAACCCTCGGGTGCGGGTGCGGGTGCGGGAGCGGGAGCGGTCTCCGTCATGATAGCCCGAGGACCGCTGCTCCTGGGTGAGTGCTTCACAGGTTCGGAACGGTTCTGGTGTTCACCGACGGCGGCGCCGTGGCGCGCGTGCGATGCACGTCGGGACGAACGGCAGCTTCCAGTGATTGCCGGGTGTTTCCGTCGACCCGGAACCCCGGAGGTCGTCTGCTCGGTGCACGGGAGATCCGACGCGCCGCGTCGGGACCACCACGCACGAGGAGGGCCGCCTTGATCCGCATGCTCCATCTCATCGCGATCGTCGTCTGCACGCCGGCGGTCGCGGCCGACGTCACGCCCGATGCCACGCCCGAAGGCGTCGAACCCTTCGACGTGCGCTTCCGCGATCGCTTCGGCAACGACGGGCTGGACTTCCTCCAGACCCGTGGCGGCGCCCTCGGGCTCGACGACGCCGAGATCCAGCTCCTCGCCGAAGCGGCCGCGCAGGGAGCGACGGGCCTGCGCATGGGCAATTCGCCGGACGAGGTCCGGGTGTACCGCGACTTCGATCCCCGGCTGCGCGAGGAGAACGTGAGCGTGTACGTCCGCTACGCGGGTCGGAACCAGGCGCGCGCCTTCCTCGAGCTGGCCTACGAGGACGACACCCGCGCGCCGTTCCGGTTCGGCGTGGACGAGGACGGGACCATGGTGCTCTCGTCGCCGGACCTCGACCGCGACGGTCCCCCGAACGTGCGCTTCGAACCCGGGTGGTACGACCTCACCGTCCACCGTCAGGGCTACCAGGTCGAGATCTACGTCGGCGAGAGGAGGCTGGCGCGGTGGCTCGACCGCGAGCCGTGGAAGCGCGTGTCGCTCGTGCGCACGGGAGCGGCCGATCGCTACGCCTGGTTCGACGACCTGCGGGTCTACACGGGGCCGCCGTGGTTCGAGGAGAACGAGCGCATCGTGGCCTCGCGTGGGGAGCGACGGATGATGGTCGGGCTCCGGGGCGTGTCGAGCTGGGACGACGCCGGCGGGCCCGAACGCCAGGAGGTGCGCAGTTTCGAACTCGAGTGGTCCGGAAACGTGTCGCCGTCGACCCGGATGGGGGTGCAGCTGGGGCGCCGCGAGATCCTGGCGTCGTCGGACGTCCTGCTGGTCGGCGGGATGTTCGAGCAGAAGGTCGTCAGCACCGATCTCTTCATCCGCGGCGAGCTCGGATTCGCCCAGAGCGGAGACGACGACGAGCCCATGGCCTGGTTCGGCGCGGCCCTGGGCTACGAGTGGCGGGTGCTGCCGCGGTTGAGCGTGGTGCCCTCGGTCGGACTGCGTCGCATGCTGCACTCGCTGGCGACGATCGACATGGTCCCGGTGGCCCTCACCGTTCGGTACCAGTTCCTGGGACCCGTGGCCGGGTCCGACCCACCGGCGCCCGACTCCCGATGATCGGGTCGGAGCCGGGGAGGTCGGCACTCGACCAGGCTCCCGAACGGCGAGCGCGTCCCGTCCCCGGCTCCGGGACGCGAACAGAGTCGCCGATCCGGTGGCCGGTCGGGAAGGGTCAGCGGTGGCAAGGGGTGGCAAGCAGCGCGTTCGCAGCCGTTTCAGGAGGTTTCCGGTGGCCGGCGCGAGGCCGGCGAGGGCGTGGATTCCGGAGTGGGATCAGTCCTCGTCGTCGGTCTCCGGCCACGCGCCGAGGATCTCGATGTCGTCGAAGAGCACCGAATCGGGGGGAGGCGTGAGCCCCAGCTTCCTCCATTCCCGGCGCTCCCCGTCACCGAACACCACGCCGGCCTCGGGCACGGGTCGGAGATCGCGACCCAGCGGCATCTGGTAGGCATTGACCACGCGGCGGTCGACCGACGCGATGACCTTCAGCGTGAGGACGCCTCGCGCGGGGTCCCAATCGGTCTCGTGGAAAGGCCCGACGTGGAGCCGGGGCGCATCGAGGGCCCCGCGGAAGGCGGGCACGTCGGGCAGCAGGACGCGTGCGGCGGCACCTTCTCCCGCACCGTTCCATTGCACCGTCGACGCGGCGCCCTGCACGTCGGTGGGGTCGAGGACCACCAGCACCGGCCGGTTGAGGGCGTTGTCCGGGCCCCCCAGGAGCAGTTCCGGACCCCCATCGGCGTCCAGGTCGAGCACCCGGCCGTACTCCAGGCGCCCGGGATGGACGTAGCGGCCGACCTCGACGCCGTCGGCGAGCCGCAGGATCGTGGTCACGCAGGGGCTGTTCGCCTGGAAGTGGTTGAGCGCGATGCGGTCGCCGAGGTTGGAGGCCCACGAGCCGTAGTAGAGGTGGCCGGGCCAGAAGGCGAAGGCATGCACGCTGTCGGGGAGCGTGGCGTGGGTCCGGACCTCTTCGGGGTCGATCTCGAGCCGGTATCGCCACCGCTCGGTCCGGTCGACCGGATCCCAGAGCGCGGTGAAGGGCGGATCGCGGTCCGAGGGCCGCGTGGTCAGGACGAGAGCGAATCGGTCGTCCCCGTCCGGGACCACCATCACGCGTACGAGCCGTGCTTCCGGGTACGGCAGCTCGACCGGCGGGAAGGGCGGGGGCAGGACGTGCGCGCCGTCGTCGAGATCGATCATCCGTCCCACGTGGTGCGGCGCGAGCTCATCGGCCGGCGACGGCGGCGGTGGCCAGAGGATCAGCATCACCACCAGGGACACGGTGACCAGCGCGGCGCCCACCAGCAGGCGTTGCCGGGCCCGGTGCCCGGGCGCGGGACGCTGGTCCGGCACCGCATCGGCTGCCTCCGGCGCCCCGTCGGCCGCCCACTCCAGGATCGCCCGCAGGCCCTCTCGCTGCCGCGTGCGCAGCGTGCGCGCCGACACGGGGTGGCCCGCCTCCATGCGCTCGGCCGTGATCGCGTCCCAGGAATGCCCCTCGATCAGGTGGATCCGGACCACTTCGAGTCCCGACAACACCTCGTCGGTGGACGGATGGGCGGGCGCGAGCTCGGCGTGGGCGCGCTCGAGCAGCGAGCGAACGCGGGTTCCGGCCAGGGTGGGCGACGGATCGCCGGCCACGGCCGCCGCGATCGGGGGGAAGGCGCTCCAGTCCTGCGCCAGCGCGGCGTCCAGCCGCCGCCGGGTCGGACGGTGGACGAGCTCGCACAAGTGCCGGAAGGCCTCGAGCGTGGTGTCGTCGATGCGCACGGAGGTGTCGGACACGAGCGTCGGTTGGGAGCCGGGCACGGGTCGATTCGTCGATGGTCGAACTTCGAGAGTCGATCCTAGCAGCCGAGGGTGGGTTGCACACGCCGGAATGCGACGTTCCGGAACGGTTCGGGATTCGGCGAACTGCACCTTCCGGGAACTTTCGAGGGACTCGCGCGTCCCAACACCAGTACCCTCCAACCGCTTCCGTGGCGGAAGTCCAACGACTACGCCGTGGAGGCCGCCGGGCGCCGCACCCCTGGCACGATTCTCGCGGCCGTTCCGGCAGATCACGAAAGCGTCCGATTTCGTGAATGCGGTGGCCCGGGGCTTCCCCTACGCTGCTGTTTCTCCGTTCACGGCCGCTCCTGCTCCCTCCCCGACGATCGAGACGTCCATGAGTCTCTCGCTCCGCCGACCGGTCCACCGCTTCCACATTCCCGTCATGGGGACCGGATTCACCATCGCCACACCGCTGCGTGTGGCGAAGTACGGGATCGGGTCGGTGGTGTCGATCGTCGACGACATGCTGATCGAGCAGACGCGCGAACGGGTCTCGCGGGGCCTCGGGCGTGCCTTCCACGCGATCGGGCGCCACGAGGAGGACTCGCGGGCGCGCCGGATCACGGCCTACCTCGATCTGCTCGAGGACACGGTCCACGATCAGGTCGAATCGCTGCGCCAGGCCGCCTTCGACGCGGGAAGCGAGATCACGCGCTACTTCGAGATGCTGCCCCCGTCGCCGCTTCGTGACCTGTACGAGCGCATGCGCTGGATGGCCGACGGACCGGACAAGCGCGCCGCGCAGGAGGCCCTGCGCGCGGAGGTCGAGCCGGGCCCGATCGACGTGAACATCATGACCAAGATCGATCGCGACCCCGTGACGGGCCGGATCGGCAGCGGTACGCCGGGATCGCAGGCCATGGCGGCACTGCGGGGTTTCGCGCTCAGCCGCGCCACGGGCTCGGTCGTCCTGTCGGCAGGTCTCAATCTGCGGCTCTTCACCTACCTGTCCGAATTCGAGGACTTCTTCCCCGACGCCGCCGGACGGCTGCGCAAGGGGATCGTGCTGAAGGTGCAGGACCTGCGCTCGGCGGCGATCCAGGGCAAGGTCCTGGCGAAGCGCGGGCTCTGGGTCTCGGAGTTCCGCGTCGAAAGTGGCCTGAACTGCGGTGGACATGCCTTCGGCGACCGCGGGCGGGTGCTCGGACCGATCCTCGAAGAGTTCCGTCGTGGCCGCGAGGCCTTGGCCGATCAGCTCCACGAACTCACCAACCGGGCACTGCGTGCGGCGGATCGGCCCGAGTTCGTCGAGAGGCCGCCGGTTCGTGTCACCGTGCAGGGCGGCATCGGCACGGCCGAAGAGAACGACATGCTGCACCGGGTGTACGGTGTCGACGGCACGGGCTGGGGTAGTCCCTTCCTGCTCGTTCCGGAGGTCGTGAGCATCGATCCCGAGCACGTGGCCAGGTTGATCGTGTCCGAAGAGGACGACGTCGAACTGAGCCGCAGCTCACCGCTGGGCGTGCCCTTCTGGAGCCTGCGCAGCTCGGCGAGCGAGATCGAACGGCAGTCGAACGTCGATGGCGGCCGCCCCGGCTACACCTGCACCAAGGGCTACCTGATCTCGAACACCGACTACGCGAAGAAGGGTCTCTGCACGGCCAGCCATGCCTTCCAGAAGCGCAAGCTCGACGAGATCGACGCCTCCGGCCTCGACGCGGCGGCCCGGGCCGATGCCCGTGACGCCGTCACCGCGAAGGCCTGCCTGTGCCGCAACCTGGGTGGCGGGGCCGAGCCGCTCGACGAGAAGGGCGGCACCGTGAGCACCGCGATTTGCTGTGGGCCGAACACGCCGTACTTTTCCATGGTCGCGACCCTGAAGGAGATGGTCGACCACATCCACGGGCGTATCCATCTGCCGCTCGCCGACCACCGGCCCCACATGTTCGTCAAGGAAGTGGGACTGCACGTCGGACAGCTCGAGCAGCAGATCGACCGCGCCTGCGAAGGTCTCACGCGCATCTGCCCCGACACCTTCGCCCAGACCCGTCGGAATCTCCTGGAGGCCGTCGAGCACTACCGCGAGACGGCTCAGCACATCGCCGGCGACGGGGTCGAGGGCTTCCTCGACCAGTTGGAACAGTTGCAGGACCGGATCCACGGCCTGCGCGCGCCGGTCGCCGTCTGACGCGCGACGCACCGCGAACCGAAGCGCCGGACCGATCCGGGTCCCGGTGCGAACTCCCCGTTCGAGGACGAGCATGGCCCGCAGAAGCAATTACGGATTCGAGAAGCGCCAGAAGGAAAAACTGAAGCGCGAGAAGAAGCAGAAGAAGCTCGAGCGGAAGCTCGAGAAGAAGGAATCCGAGGCCAACGGCGAGGCCGGCGAAGATCCTTCGATCGCCCCGATCGATCCCGCCGACCTGGGCCTGGACGACTGACCTCCGCGCCGCGTGGCGGCCGGTGCCCCCGTCAGCGGGTCTCGGTGCGTCGGCGCTCGGCTTCGAGCAGCCACACCAGGACCTGCTCCCACTGCCCCGACCCCTCGACACGCCCCACGATCCGATGCTCGTGGTCGAGCACGATCTTCGTGGGAAAGGTGTCGATCAGCAGGTCCACGCTGGCCTTCCACGCGCCTTCACCGCCCAGCACGGGCTCGTCGATCCCGTAGGTGTTCGCCCAGTCCACCTGCCGGGGCCGCGAGCGCGCGTCCTCGAGCACTTCGACGAACCACAATGGCGCGTCGAGCGACGCGCTCAGGAAATCCCGGACCTCTTCGAAGTTGGCCGCGTCCTCCCGGCAGGGAGCGCACCACGTCGCGCCGACGTTCAGCACGACCGGCGTGCCCCGGAACTGCCGCAGGCTGACCTCGTCGCCGAACTGGTCGACGCCGCGCACCGGAGGCGCGAAGGAGCCGGGCAGGGCGCTCGTCTCGCGATCCTCGGCCGGTCCGTCGCAGGGTGGCCAGGAGTTCTCGGGACAGACGGAGTCGTCCGTCGTGGGCCCGGACGGGCCAGGGTCGGCGGTGCCGCCGCCGTCGCAGGCGCCGAACAGGAGCACGCAGAGCAGGAACAGTCGTGTGGGCATGGCCGGGAACGGGGGATTCGTGTCACGATCGACAATATCGTAATGTAGCACAACGTCCGACCCCCCGGTGGAGGCTCCGACCGTGGTCCGTCCCGTCCTGCTCGCTCTGCTCCTGGCGACGGGCCTCGCCGCCCCGCCCGCCGCGGCTCAGCTCGCCGTGGGCGACTCGGCCCCCGACTTCACGCTCTTCGACACCGACGGTGTCCAACGCAGCCTGAGCGACTACGGCGACAGCGTCGTCGTGCTGTTCTTCGTCGGCTGGGGCTGAGGCTTCTGCCTTTCTGCTGGCCCCGGGACGGAGGCCCTCAGCCAGTCCTTCTCCGCCGAACCCGTGCAGTTCCTCGCCCTGGACTGCTGGAACGGCACCAAGTCGCAGGCCGAGAGCTTCGTCGCGAACACGGGGATCACCTACCCCCTGCTGCGCGACGCAGGCGGCGTGACCAACGACTACGCCGGGGGTTACGACTACGTCTACGTGGTCGGCGGCGACGGGCGCGTCACCCACCGCAACCTGAGCGGCTGGAACACGAGCGAGGTGCAGACCGCGATCGAGTCCGCGCTCGACGAGCTGATCGCCACGTCGGCACCGCCCGCTCGCGAGGCCGTGCAGCTCCGCGGGCCGTGGCCGAATCCCTTCAATCCACGCACGGAGTTGCGGATCGAGATTCCGGGTGGGGGTGACGTCGTGTCGTTGTTCGTGCACGATGCCCGCGGCCGGCGCGTCCGCACGGTGCTCGACGGCATGGTGACCGACGAGGCCGCGCTCTCGGTCGTGTGGGACGGCGCCGACGACGACGGCGCCTCGGTACCGAGCGGCGTGTACCACTTCCGCCTGGTCACCGGCGCGGGTACCGACGTGCGCAAGGGAGTGTTGATCCGATGAGAGCCTTCGTGCTCGCGCTGATGCTGACCGTGGCGCCCTCCGCTGCGGCCGCCGAACTGGGCGAGGCCCACGACTTCCGCCTGCGGACGGTCGAGGGCTCCATCATGACCCTCGACGACGCCCTCGCCGAGGGGCCGATCATCCTCGACTTCTGGGCCACGTGGTGTGCGCCGTGCAGGATCGCCCTGCCGCGCTGGGTGGAGTTGGCCGATCGCTACGCCGAGCACGGCGTGCGCCTGATCACCGTGAGCCAGGACGACCCGCGCAGTCAGCCGAAGATCCTTCCCTACCTGCGCAGCCAGGGCTTCGAGTTCCCCGTGCTGCTCGACGGCGACAAGCAGGTCGGGCGTCGCTACCGCGTCACGAGCCTGCCCACGACCTTCCTGATCGCGTCCGACGGAACGATCGTCACCCACCACGTGGGCTACCGCGAGGGCGACGAACGCGAGGTCGAGGCCGACCTCCGCGAGCTGCTGGACCTGGATCCACTCGAGGAGGAATCGCGCTGAAGACCGCGTGGATCGCGTTGATCGTGCTGGTCATGGCCGTTCCGGTCCGGGCCGACGAACTGCGCGTGGAGATGAGCAACCTGCTCGAACTGCAGATCGGCCGCGACTTCGCGAACGAGGACGAGGACCGGCGTCGTTTCTTCGGCCAGTTCCTGCTCGACGTCTATCCGACACGGGATCTTCGCCTTGGGCTGCGGGTGGAGCGCTTCGCCGACTCGCCGCCACCGGAGCTGTTCGGCAACCCCGTGGCCGAGTACGAGTACGATCGCCTGGCGCAGCGCTTCGTCGAGTGGTCGAGTCGTCACGCGCGCTTCCGCGTGGGCAACGGTTACGCGATCCTCGGTCACGGCCTGCTGTTCCGGGCCTTCGAACTGCCCGGCGTGGTCCGACAGACGCAATTCCCGATCGTGTCGTACGCCGAGAGCCGCGATCTCGACGGCGTGACGCTCGACGCGTGGTACGGCCCGCTCGAGCTCACACTGCTGCACGGAACACCGGTGATCGCTCCCGACGTCGCCCCCGAACAGCCGAACCAGGTGCGGCGCGCAGGGAGCGTCACCGGCGGCCGCGCGATGCTCGAGGTGGTCGAGGGCCTGCGCGTGGGCGGTTCGGTGCTGCACGCCGACGGTCTCGAGGCCGGACTCGCCACCTCGCGCGCCGAGGAGTTCGGCGCCGTCGAGGTCGACGTCGACCTGCTCCGCTTCGTTCCCGGCGGCGACGACCTGCCCTTCTTCCTGCGCACGGTCGTGGAGTACGCCGGGCGTTCGTGGCAGCCCTTCGACGGCGGTCTGCGCACGGCCACCGGGGTGCCGCACGCGCTGTACTCGAACACCCAGATCGGCTGGGACACCGGCGCGCTCGGGATCGAGACCAAGGACTACCACCAGTTCCGGCTCGGCGTGAACGACCCTCCCACGCTGGTGCCCGAGTTCACGCACCGCCTCCTGAACCGCACCACGCACGTTCTCGATCCCCTCGACGAGAAGGGGCACCAGATCACCCTGGGCCAGCGGCTGCCCGACTGGATCGGTCGCGGGTCGATCGAGGCGGTGTACGCGCAGTCGGAGGGACGTCTCGAGGTCCTCGGGGAATACCGCGACCCGCGCGAGTACGAGCAGTTCTTCGTGGCGCTCGAGAGTGATCCCAGCCGATCGGTGCGTGTCCGGGTGTACTTCAGCGATGGCCACGACGAGTTCGAGGGACTCGAGGAGATCCGGACCGTGGGGTTGCTGGCCTCGTCCCGTCGCCTGCCCCACGACCTGGCCGTGGAGCTCGACGTGGGCCACCAGGTCCGCGAGCGGCGCGGGGTGGGGGAAGTGGTCCGCAGCGACGACATCGCGGTGGTGGCATCGGTGTCGCGGGCCTCGCTGGGTACGGTGGGGCTCCTCTGGGAACGCACCGACGATCCTCTGTTCCTCGACGATCCTTCGCTGGCCGAGGACGAGAGCAGGGCGCGGGACTTCGTCGGAGGCACGCTGTCGTGGCGCGTTGACCAGAACCACGACGTGCTGGCCTTCTACGGCGAACGCCGCGGCGGCGTGGCCTGCACGTCGGGGACCTGCTACTTCGTGCCGGACTTCGAGGGGCTGGAGCTGCGGGTGTTGAGCCGGTTCTAGGTAAGACTCGGTTCCTGCGGTCGACCGCGGCCTTCACGGCCCGACGGTCACGGCCTCCTCACCCACCTCGACCGTCGCCCGCCGCCCCCCGAAACCGTCCGGCTCGGTCCCCGGCCCCGTGCCGGCGTCGATCCACGTGTCGCCGTCGACCACGAACTGGTAGGCGTAGGTACCCGGGGTGAGCTCGATCGTGATCTCCCACACCCCGTTGCCGTCGACGTCGTCGAGCACGTGCGTCGCGGCGTCCCAGTCGTCGAACTCACCGGCGAGCGACACCGCGTTGACCGGGCCGGCCGGATCGAAGCGGAAGGTCACCGGCGTGCCCTGCGGCCCGGTGTCGATCGCGACCACTCCCGGGCCTCCCTCGCGGGAGCCGTAGCCCACCACCATGGGCTCGTCCTCGACGACTACGACCGAGTTCTGCCCACCGAAACCGTCGTCGGCGAACTCGAGGGCCCACTCGTCGGTGATCCATTCCGAGCCGTCGACCACGTACTTGTACTGGTGGCGACCGGGCGGCAGGTCGACCGTGACCTCCCAGACGCCGTCCACGTTCTCCATGGGGGTCGCCCCGGTGTCCCACTGGTTGAAGCTCCCGGCCAGGTTGACCGAGTTCGCGGGGGTCGGCGACCGGTAGCGGAAGGTCACCGCGGTGGCGTAGGCGGCGGTCGCGGTCAGCGCCGTCACGAGCAGGACGAGCACGGGCATGCGGATGTTCAAGGTCATGACCTCCGGCCTGGGTTCCGACCCGACAGCATAGACCAGCGCCGCCCGGACGTCGCGGATGCGATTCGTTGCCGGGGCCGGGGCGCTCTGCTACCGTCGCTCGGTTCCTGCTGCACGCCGAATCCGGGAGGCCCAGGCATGATCCCGACGAGCCCTCGATCGCTGATCGTCGTTCTCGCCATTCTCGCGGCCACCGCGGCCCACGCCCAGGCCCAGTTGTGGGAGGTCCGTTCGCCCGACGGGCGGATCGGGTTCCGGGTGACGCTCGACGAGCAGGGGCGCCTGTTCCACCACGTCGATCACGACGGGCGTCCTGTGATCGAACGGTCCGCCCTGGGCTTCGTCCTGAAGGACGCGCCGTCCATGGACCGCGACTTCGAACTCGTCGAACAGACCACGCGTGAGGCCACCGAGGAGTACGAGCTGCCCTGGGGTGAGGTCCGCGCGGTCTCCGACGCCTACCGCGAGATGGAGCTGGAGTTCACCCAGGGTGGGCGCACGATCGTTCTCACCGCACGCGTGTTCGACGACGGGGTCGGCTTCCGCTTCACATGGCCCGAGCAGGACACCCTCGGTGACTTCGTGATCATGGACGAGCTCACCGAGTTCGATTTCGCGGGTGATCCCATCGCCTGGTGGATTCCGGCGTACGCGGGCAATCGCTACGAGCACCTGTACCGGCGTCACCGCACGAGCGCGCTGGCGGCCATGCCGTCGGTGCGCGCGGTGCACACGCCGCTGACCCTCGAGGCGGACCGCGGCCTGACCGTCGCCCTGCACGAGGCGGCGCTGACGGACTACGCCTCGATGACGCTGGTGGCCGAACCGGGCGCCGTGTTCGCCTGCGACCTCGTGCCCTGGTCGGACGGCACCAAGGTGCGGGCCCGTGCGCCCTTCCGGACACCATGGCGTACGGTGCAGATCGGGACACGCCCGGACGAGCTGCTCGAG
>DATFKK010000011.1 GCA_035268685.1 Candidatus Krumholzibacteriia bacterium
GGCGCGCGCTCTCGATCGCATCGTCGAGCACACGTCCGAGTTCCGCGCTGTGGGGATTGGTGGCGGCGGAGAATCGCGCACGCACGCGGCCCTCGGCGTCGATCAACAGCTTCGTGTAGGGCACTTCGACGTCGCCGAACGCCTCGCGCAGCCGGTCGCGCAGGGGGTGGTGGTCGACCGTGGCGAGCACCGGGATCGGACCGGCCTGTTCGGCGGCCCGATCCGGATCCGCGTCTTCGACTCCGATCGGCAGGCCGACGATCTCGAGATCACCGGCGTCGTAGCGTTGCTGCAGGGAGGAGAGTTCCACCAGCCCCTCCGTGTCGACGTCGTGCGTGGGGAGGCTGACGAGCAGGGTGACGTGTCCGCGGAGATCGTCCAGCCGCAGTGTCTCGCCGCTGCGGGTTCGCAGTTCGAGGTCGTCGGCGGGCGGGGCGTCGGAGACGTGCCGCGCCTTCTGCACGTCCTTGCTGGTGGTGCGGAGATTGAACGTGACGAACAGGACGAGCACCGCCACGAAGGCGATGCCGACGGATACGAGAAAGCCGATCACGCCGTCACGCTCCTTTCGATGGCGTCAAGCGTCCGAACGGTAGTCCGACCCGGCGGTCGCCGACATGGTGCTGCTCCCCACCGAGCGGTCGGAGAGGGACGGAGGGGCGGGGACCGTCGGATCGGACGAGACCCGTGCCGCTATCTGAATTCAGTGTGCGACGTTCGCGTCCGACGTCCGCGTCCGACGGCCGCGTGAGATCAGAAACGCGCCTTCAGCGCCCCGAAGCTCGACGCCGTGCCGGCGACCACGTCTCCGGAGATCGTCACCGCGAAGTCACCGGAAAGGTCGTTCGTCTCCATCACGAGCGTGGCGTCGAGCGTGCGGTTCTCGCTCAGGGGCTCGGCGAGCCGCACCGAGAAGGCGGTGCTCCCGTTCGGCGAGAGCACGCCGCCGGACTCCAGGGCCGGCTGAACGATCGTGAACAGAGCGGCGTCGGCCCCGACCATCGAGACCACCGGCTCTCCTTCGAAGACCAGCGGCGCGTCGCCCGTGTTCCCGACGACGAAGACGTATCGTGCGATCGCTCCTGAGGCGAGCGGAGCGAAGTCCAGGTTCGTGCCTTCGTCGACCGTTTCGCCGTCGAGCGAGACCGTGAGCACGGGAGCCGTCGCCTTGCCCCGTACACCGAGGTCGAAGGGCGTCGCAGCCGCGTTGGTGTAGATGAAGGCCCGCGTGAAGACGTTCGCGGAGCGGAACGTGGGCACGAAGTCGATCCGGAAGGCCGTCGACCCGTTCGGGCTCAACCGATTGCCGCTCTCCAGGGCGGGCTGGACGACCTGGAACCGTTCAGGGAAGCCGCCGCCGAGGATGACGGGCGGATCCTCCGTGAACACGAGGTCCTGGTTGCTCTCGTTGCGGAGGATCACGACCACCGACGCCGACTCGCCGACCGGCGTGTCGGCGAACACGAAGTCGTACGGACTGGTGACCACCTCGCCGTCGATGCGGACGGTCATGTCCTGGGCATCGGCGGAAGGGGCGAGCAGCGTGGCAGCCAGGAGGACGACGCACAGGGGAGACGGCGAGCGCAAGCTGATCATCGGCAACCTCCGAGGGGTATCGGTCATGGGGTCGGTCGGACCACGTGGGCCGTCCATCGGCTCAGGTGGACTCCCGGTGCTACGCGTGATCGGGCTCCGGAACCCGACACCGGGTGACGCCGCGGTCCCCATCGCCTACACTCGTCGTCTCTCCCGGAGATTCGCTTGGCGCACGACGACCTGACCGAAGTCCTGCAACGGTTCCACTCGGGTGACCGTGACGCGCACGACGAACTGCTCGTCGTTCTCTACGACGAGTTGCGCACGTTGGCGCGCCGACGGTTCGCGGCCGAACGCGCCGATCACACGCTGCAGAGCACGGCGTTGGTGCACGAGGCCTGGATCCGGCTCGTCGATCAGACCCGTGTGCAATGGCAGAATCGCGCGCACTTCCTGGCGGTCGCGGCGCAGGCGATGCGACGGATCCTGGTCGACCACGCGCGGCGGACACGGAGCGAGAAGCGCGGCGGGGATTCGCCGGTGCTGTCGTTGACCGCCGCGGAGGATGTCGCGCTCAGCGAGGATCCGATCGACGTGCTCGACCTCGAGCAGGCCCTGGTGGAACTCGCGGCCCTGCACCCCGAGCACGCGGTCATCGTCGAGATGCGCTTCTTCGGCGGCATGACCGCCAGGGAGGTCGCCGCGGCGCAGGGCATCACCGAACGCACGGCCGAACGGCGGTGGCGCTTCGCGCGCGCGTGGCTCTACCGCCGCCTCGCGGGCGACGAGCCGCCGTCACCAGCGTGAAGCCAACTCGGGTGGTGGCGTGCGGCCGGACCGCCGATAGTGCGCGCGGAGCTGGGTGAGTGCCAGCTCGACCGCTTCCGACCCGGGACCGAGCGATCCGTCGAGGAGCGGCAGGGACGCCAACAGATCCGCCTCGGCGGCATCGAAACGACCGAGGCCGGAGGCCGCACCACCGCGAATCGCCCGCGCGTGCGCGACCCTCCAGTGTTCGGGGCCCCAGTACTCGGCGCGCAGCCGAACGCAGTCGTCGGCGTTCGCGAACGCCGACGTGTGATCGCCACGCAGGAGATCGTTCGTCGCCACGTTGCCGAGAACGATCGCGACCCACACGTGGTCCTCGCCGAGGGCTGCACGGTACGCGCTCAGAGCTTCCTCGAAGAGCGCGGCCGCTTCGTCGTAGCGCCCGGCCTTGCGCAGACAGTTGGCGAGGTTGTTGGCGAAGGTGCCCGTCTGTCGGTGCTGGCTCCCGTAGACCGCCCGCGCGCTCTCGAGGGCGGCGCGGTACAGAGGCTCCGCTTCGTCGAGACGACCCTGGTCCTCCAGGGAGCCGGCCCACTCGTCCCGGACCGACGCGAGCATCGTGTGGTCGTCGTCGAGAACACTGGCGAAACGATCGTGGGCGCGCCGGAACAGGGAATCCGCGGCATCGAAGGCGTCCATGCGTCGGAGGACGGATGCGCGCAGCTGGTAGGTGTTCGCTTCCATCACCGCGCCCGGTCGCGTGCGCTCGACGATCTCGACCGCGGCACGCAGCACCGAGTCGGCGCGTGCGTAGTCCTGACGATTGTAGGTCAGGAAGATGCCGATTCCGCCGAGGGTGGTGATCCGCCGTTGCTCTTCGCCCGCACGCGCGAACAGTCGGTCGGCCTCGAGATAGAGCTCGTACGCGCGATCCATCCGTTGGCGCGCCTCGAGAGACTTGGCCAGGTAGAAGCGCGCGCGGGCAGCCGCGATGGTGTCGGCGCGCGCGTCCGCGCGGACGATCGTCGACTCGAGGACCGACACGGCGTCGGCCTCGCGCCCGGATTCGTAGAGCAGGTGGCCGTAGTCGACGGATCGCTCGAGGTCGCCGTCGGCGCCGAGGGCGAGGGCACGGGTGAGATGACGCTCTGCGGCGTCGAATTCGTCCAGGTTCGCGTAGGCCCGGCCGAGCGTGTGGTGGAGGGTGGCGGCCACTTCGGGACGCGCCGAGAGATCGACGTCGATACGCTCCGCGGCATCGCGCAACAACCGACGCATGAGGGTGGTGTCGTCCCCGCGTGCCACGGAGGGCTCGATCGACGCGAACATGTCCTGGAGGAAGCGGGACACCGACTCGGCCGTCTCGCGTTCGGTCTCGGCGGCGACCTGAGCCCGCTGCGCGCGCACGAACAGGGCCGTGCTGATACCGGTGGCGACGATCAGTGCGACGGCCACCGCCGTCGCCGCGCCCACGGCCACCGCATTGCGCCGGAGGAACATGCGGGTGCGGTAGGCCAGGGAATCGGGGCGGGCGCGGACGGGCCGACCCTCGAGGTGCCGTCGCAGGTCCTCGGCGAGTTCGTCGACGGATCCGTAGCGCCGCGCGGTTTCCTTGCGCAGGGCCATCAGCACGATCGAATCCAGGTCGCCGCGCAGGCCGCGCCGCAGGTCCTCCGTCCGCACGCCGGACACGACGGCGTCCCGGGTGGCAGCTCGCGACACGGCCATGCTCGGCGGCGGGGGCTCCATGCGCAGGACGCCTCGCTCGATGTCCTCGAGCTCCCCCGTCTCGTTCGCGTAGGGCGAGAGCCCGGTGAGCAGTTCGTAGAGCACCACGCCGAGCGAGTACACGTCGCTGGCCGTGGTCACGGGTTCGCCGCGCATCTGCTCCGGGCTGCCGTAGCGCGGCGAGAGCAGACGGACGTGCGTTGCCGTCATCCGTGAATCGAGGTCGTCGGGATCGAGGACCTTCGCGATCCCGAAGTCCAGGAGCTTCACCGTGCCGTCGTCGGTGACGAAGATGTTGCTCGGCTTCAGGTCGCGGTGCACCACGAGGTTGCGGTGGGCGTGTTGGACGGCCGCGCACACCGACAGGAAGAGTTCGATGCGGGTGCGCGGTCCCACGCGGCGGTCGTCGCAGTACGCGTCGATCGGTCGACCCTCGACGAACTCCATGGCGAGCCACGGTCGGCGGTCCTCGGTCGAGCCTCCGTCGACCAGACGTGCGATGTGGGGGTGCTCGAGACGCGCGAGCAGGCGTCGCTCCCGGCGGAAGCGCGCGAGCAGGTCCTCGGTGTCCATGCCGCGCCGGATGATCTTGATCGCGACCCGCTGTTCGAAGTCCCCGTCGAGGCGACGGGCGAGGAACACCGTGCCCATGCCGCCACGGCCGATCATGGCGTCGATCCGGTAGGGACCGATCCGGCGGCCGATGTCGGAGTTCGAGGCGTCGTCGGCCGCCGAGGCGTGGAGCGCGGACTCCAGCGCGGGCGGGGAATCCAGGAACCCCTCCGCGACCGCGTCGGCTGCGAGCAGCGCCCGGACTTCGGCCTCGAGGTCCGTGTCGCCGGCGCAGGCTTCGGCGACGAAGGCCGCGCGCTCCGATGCAGGGAGATCGAGAGCCGCCTCGAAGATCGAAGCCGCCGAAGGTCTCTGCCGATCGGGCACGCGCGGGCTCCAGGCTCCGGGGGCGGGTCCCGTGAGCTTACCCGAAGTCCCTCGGGTGCGTCGTGGCGGAAGTCCGCGGGCGCGGAAGCTTGCGACTTCCGCCGCGGAAGCGCGTGGGTTCCGGGGTGGATCATCCCCAGGTGTCACCGGACCGACCCACCGATCCCGTCGGCCGGAATCTGCGCCGCCGGCCCCGCTCAGTCGACCGCACCGACCACCGGCGCCTCCGACCACAACACCGACACGCGCATGGTGTCGCCGCGCTCGATGTGGTCGACGATCTCGATGCCGCTGATCACCTCGCCCCAGATGGTGTAGCGGGCGTCGAGGTGCGGCTGCGGGGCGTGGGTGACGAAGAACTGGCACGAGCCGGTGTCCTTGCCCGAGTGGGCGATGCCCACGGCGCCACGGTCGTAGCGCTCACGGTTCCACTCGCTGCGCACGGTGTAGCCGGCGTCGCCCCAACCGGTGCCGGTGGGGTCGCCTCCCTGCACGACGAAGTCGGGTACCACGCGGTGGAAGGTCGTGCCGTCGAAGAATCGCTGGTCGGCCAGGCGCGCGAAGTTCTCGACCATCTGGGGGGCCTGCTCACCGAGGGGGCGGATCACCACGTCGCCGTGGCGGGTCCGCACGGTGATCTCGAGCGCACGGCTCTCGACCACCGGGGCGGGCTGGTCGGCGGGGCGCTCGATGGGACGGACGTCCATGCGGATGGCGTCGTGGTCGGGCAGGGCGGCGCGCTCGGCGGGGTGGGGGAGCAACTGCTCGAGGGCGTCGCGGGCGGCGATGCGCAACCACACCGAGGTCGCCTGGCGCAGCGCACGACGCAGGGGCTCGATGGCGGCGGGGTCGCCGAGTTCGCCGAGGGCCCGGTAGACGGCACGACGGAGTTCGCCGGAGGTGTCGTCGGGACGGCCGGCGGCGGCGAGCAGGGCGTCGACGGCCGCGGGGTCACCGCGCTCGCCGAGCGCGGCGGCGGCCACGGTGGCGACGAACACGGACCGGTCGTCGAGCAGCGCCACCAGCCGACCGAGCGGCACGGGGTCGCCGGCGGCGGCCAGACCGCGGGTGGCGGCGAGCCGTGCCGGGGCCGGAGCGTCGGCCTCGAGCACCGCCACCAGCCGGTCGACGTCGTCGGGGGTGCCGAGCTCGCCGAGGTGCTCCAGGGCGACCGCCCGCACGATCGGCGATTCGTCGTCGAGGGCCGCCTCGAAGGACGGCCGGTGACGCTCGCCGTCGAGCGCGGCCAGGGCGTCGAGACGGGCGGCACGGACGTCGACGGTGCGGTCGTCGCCGAGGGCCAGGATCGCGGCCGTGAAGTCGGGCCACCCCGCACGGCCGATCGCCTGCAGGGCCGTGACGCGCACGTGGAACACGGGGTCGGCGAGCAGGTCCTGGATGCAGTCGCGCACGCTGGGGGTGAGCACGCCCAGGCGGCCCAGGGCATCGGCCACGCGCACCCGCTGGTGCCAGTGTTCGTGGCCGGACCAGGCGCGGGCGGCGATCGAGTCGACGGCGTCGGCGGCGCCGATGCGGCCCAGGGTGCGGATCGCGTAGCGCCGGGTCAGGGCGAACTCGTCGCGGGTGAGCGCCACGAGACGCTGGTGGGTCGACGGATCCGGCACCTTTTCGAGGGCGTAGGCCGCACGCCACACGACGCCCGGCACCGAGTCCAGGGTCGCGGTCAGCAGGGGGATCACGCTCGTCGCGTCGGCCAGCAGGGCCAGGGCCTCGGCCGTGGCCTCGCGGATGCGGGGGTAGTCGCTCTGCAGCAGAGGATGCAGATACACGGCCGTGCCCTCGCGCCCGATCCGGCCCAGGGCGCGGCAGATCTCGGCCGTGGCCTCGACGTCCGACTCGACGTCGAGCTGGCGGACCAGGGTCTCCATCGCGTCGGGGTGGCGCAGGATCCCCAGGGCGAAGGCCGCCTCGCGGCGGACCTCGGGGGCGCCGTCCTCGACGAGACAGCGCGTGAGAGGGATCAGGCCGTCGGCGTGGCCGATGCGGCCGAGGGCGCGGGCCGCCGACGCACGCAGGTCGATGCCGCCGGTGCGCAGCAGGGTGGTGAGGCTGTCGCCGGCGAGGGTGCGCGTGTCCTCCCAGCGGCGGAGGTCCTGCCACCGCCGATCCGGATCGTCCGGAGAGGTGCAGGCCGTCAGAGCGACGGCCACGGCCAGGCTCGCGACGATGGCGGATCGGAACACCGTGATCTCCCGTCGGGCGATGGGCCCGGCCACCGGGCACCGCCGGGAGCGTAGACCGGGGGCGGGGTCCGGGCAAGCGCGTGGCTGGTCGTGGGGTGCGGCCGCTGCTAACGTCGGCCCACGATGGCTGCGCCGAATTCGTCCGAATCCACTCCCTGTGCGCTGGTCGCGCGGATCGAACTCGCCTACGACGGAACCGACTTCCACGGCTGGCAGATCCAGCCGGGGCGGGTGCGGACGGTCCAGGGCGAGCTCGTGGCGGCGCTGGAGCGTCTGGTTCCGCTATCGGGTCTGCCGCCGGGAGCGGGCCGCACCGATGCCGGCGTGCACGCGCGCGGTCAGGTGTGCTCGGTGCCACTGGCCGACGCGGCCCTGCTGCCCCGGATCCAGCGGGCATTGCCGCACATGATGCCCGACGACGTCGCGATCCGGTCGGTGGCGGGCGCCCCGCCCGACTTCCACGCCCGCTTCGGAGCGCGGGGCCGGCGCTACGTCTACCGTTTCACCACCGAACGCGACCCCTTCCTGCGGCGCAATCACCTGCGGATCGATCCGCGGACCGACGTGGGGGCCATGGCCACCGCGTGCGAGCCGCTGATGGGCGACCACGACTGCACCAGCCTGTGCCGGACCGCGTCGCTGGAGCCCGGCCGCACCCTGTGCCGGATCCGGCGGGCGGCGCTGCACTGGGACGGGGCCGTGGGTCACCTCGAGATCGAGGCCGACCGGTTCCTCCATTCGATGGTTCGGATCGTGGTCGGTACATTGTTGGAGGTCGGGGCCGGGCGGCGCCCGGTCGACACCTTCCGCGAGGTTCTGGCCGCGCGCGACCGGCGGACGGCCGGAGGCACCGCACCCCCGCACGGGCTCTGTCTGGAGCGCGTGGACTACGACGAGCCGCCGCCGGCGGCCACCGAAGGTTGAGAGGCATGCAACGCGCCGGGAGAAACCCCATGCAGATCCTTCTGGAGACGGCCAACGCCGGAGAAGTGCGCGAGGCGCTCGCCTGGCGGGTGGTCGACGGCGTGATGACCGATCCCGGTCTGATGGCGAGCGAAGGGGCCGAGAAGTCCGACCTGGTGCTCGAACTGCTGGAGCTGGTACCGGGACCCGTGATGGTCGAGGTCACCGCGGGCGACACGGCGGCCATGATCGAAGAGGGCCGTGGCCTGGCCTCGCTCGGCGACCGCGTGATCGTGCGGGTGCCGGCGATCGCGGCCGGGATCCCCGCCATCGCCGCGCTGGCCGACGAGCGCATTCCCGTCGACGCGTCGTTGTGCTTCTCGGTGAGCCAGGCCCTGCTCGCGGCCAAGGCGGGCGCCCGCTTCCTCTCGCCGCCGGTGGGCGCGGTCGACGAGGCCGGCGGCGACGGCCTCACGCTGGTCAGCTCCATGCTCACCATGCTCGACCAGTTCGACTTCAAGACGGCCGTGGTGGTGGCCGCGCTCGAACATCCGGGTCACGTGTCGGAGTCCGCGCGCATGGGAGCCGACGGGGCCGCCGTCTCGCTCGACCTGTTGCGGCGATTGGTGGAGCATCCACTCACCGACGCGCACCGACGCGACCACCTCGAGCGTTGGCGCCGGGCCCAGCACTGAGGTCCGGGCGGCCACGACGGGAGGACGCATGAACTCGCAGTCGAAGACGATGCCGTGGTTGGTGGGCGCCCTCATGGGACTGGCCCTGGGTCTGGTGGTGCTGCTGATCCTGGTGATCCTGCGGCAGGACGTGACGCCGCCGCCGCCCGAGGGACCGGTCGTCGAGCAGGTCGAGGTCGAGCCTCCCGCGGACGTCCGGGTGGTCGAGGCGACAGCGGTCGAAGCCGACGAGAGCATCGACGACACCGTCCATCGCGAGCGCTCGAACGCGATCGTCCAGGCCACCCAGCGCGTGAGCGAGGTCGTGGTCAGCATCAACACCCTGCGTGCCGAGTCGCCGCCGACGCGTGGGAGCGAGTTGCTGTACTACCTCCGCCACGGCCCACGGCGGGTGGTCGGCCTGGGCAGCGGGATCCTGG
>DATFKK010000012.1 GCA_035268685.1 Candidatus Krumholzibacteriia bacterium
GCCCGCTCCCGGGCGGAGTATGCGGACCTCTACGCGACGCTCGCCGAACTCGGACCCCCCATCGACCGCTACTTCGACCAGGTGCTGGTGAACGCCGAGGATCCTCGGTTGCGGGCGAACCGGCTGGGCTTCCTCGAGGAGATTCACTATCTGTTCACTCGCTTCGCCGACCTGAGTCGTATCGCTCCCCGTTGATCCCCGCGATGGCTCCGTTCGTCCCCTGCGTCTCGGATCGGGGACGCGGGGTGTCCTCGTTGCTTGACAGCGCCGTCACGAGTCCGCTACGGTTTCATGTGCGACTCAGGGCAAGCAGCACCCGGGACCGTGTTTCGCCGGACACGACCCTTCCCTCTTTCAGAGGCCGTTACTCGACACCGAAGTGGAATCCTTGCGAGGAGACCGCTTCACCCGGTCCGAGCTCCCATCTCCGGGAGCAAGGGGATCACGTGCTGATTGCCACCCCTATGTGCCGATCTCGCCTCTCGCCGGGCTCGGTCGGCAATCTCTTTCACACCTTCGCCATCTACCCAACGATGGGGGGACAAAGCATGAAGCGATTTCTGTCGCTGACGTTGTGCCTCGTGATGGTCACCGCCGCCGGCACGGCAATGGCCGCCACGGAGAGCACCCCGACGGATGTCAGCGAGCTGCACTTCGCGGTGCAGGGTGAGGGCACGGTCCTCACCAGCGCCACGAGCAGCCAGAGCCTCCTTCTACGCGAGGCCGCTGGCCCTGACACCTTCGATCTCTACGGCGGTGAGCGGAATCTCGTCCGCGACCCCGACGGCGTCCCCGGTTCCGGTGACGAGTACGTCGAGGGTAAGTTCGAGGACCCGCTGGGCGTGAGCCCGCGCGGCCTGAGCCCGAATCCTGGCGACTGGACCGGCGTCGATCTGACCGATACGCCGAACTTCTTCCAGGTGAGCACCTTCAACGCCGAGAACCTGAACGGCAACGGTGCGAGCAACAACGCCATGTGGTCGGGTCTCGAGGCGGGCATTCCGGCGACCGTGGGCTGGAGCAACCCTCCGGGCTACGGCAACAACTGGAATGACGTCCTGTTGTACAGGTCGGCGCCTCTGGCCGACCCGACCGTGGGTCAGACCGTCAACCTCGACTTCTTCTTCAACTACGACACGGAGGCTGGCTTCGACTTCGTGAACGTCGAGTACGACTCGGCGGGCACCTGGACGAGCATCTACCAGCAGTCCGGTACCAACAAGGACACCACGACGGGCGTCTTCCCGAGCCCGGGCGTGCAGTTCGCGAACGTGGCCACCGGTTCGATCGTGTACGCGGGGAACGACTACGCCGGCCCGAACGGCGACGAGATCCGGATCCGCATCCGCTTCGAGTCGGACGGTGCGTTCTCGGACGAGGACGGCGACTTCGTGGGCAACGGCGCCATGCAGGTCGACGACATCACCGTCACCAGCAGCCTCGGCACCGAGTTCGAGGACTTCGAGGGCGGCGCTCCCTACCTGTGGAACCCGGACAAGTCGCCCTTCGCGGGTAACTTCGCTGCCGTGTTCGCTCGTATCACGGACATCGATCCGTGCGCCGAGAACCTGACCCCGATGGTCGGCTTCATCGACTTCGGCCAGGAGCCCGACAACGGTCCGGGCGTCAATGGTCTCGCCAGCACCGGCGGCACCACCTCGGACAACTGGGCCTACGGGATCCCGGGCGGCTTCGTGTACAACTACAACGGCGGCCTGACCCTCGGCGAAGTCAACATGAACAACGAGGTCTGGAGTCCCGAGTTCGATTGGGACCTTCCGGGCACCGCCGATGACGGTGCCGACGTCTCGGGTTCGGCCTACTCCTTCACGGTGTGGCGCCACAACCCGCTGTCGAACGGCATCTTCTACGTCTGGCACGTTCGTTCCCAGGTCGGTGGTATCTGGGGCGAATGGGTCGACCGCAACTTCGTGTACTTCAGCGCGACGGGTGAGTACCTCCCGACGGCGAACAACACGACCGATCTGATTCCGCAGGGTGCGGAGAAGGTCCAGGTGGCGCTCGGTAGCACCGACCTGGCTACGAACTTCGCCTTCCCGGGCGCGGATGCCACGCCGGCTCCGCTCTTCGACGACGTGCGGTTCTACAAGTACCGCATCGGCGGCATCAGCTTCGCCACCCGCGCCATCGATCTGGCCAACGACGGCTTCCCCGTCAGCGGTGAGATCAGCGCGGCCGACCAGGCCTCCCGTGACCTGCTGGACGTGCCCTTCGACATGGCGCGTGACATCAGTTCGGGCGACCTGAACGTTCCCGGTGACTCGGTCATCTTCGACGCCAGTGCTGTGATTGCCGGAACGGCGATCCAGGACCTGCGGATGAAGTGGGCCCTGCGCCTGAACCCCACGTTCGAGAACGCCATTCGTACCGCTCCGGCGCGTGCGAAGGACGAGAACGTGGTGACCGGGACCATCGTCAACGGGTCCGAGGTCTGGACGGGTGACTCCCTTGCGGACAGCGCCGTCGGCTCGGCCGGGACCGTCTCCGAGGAGACCTTCTTCGTGGACCTGCCCGACGAGGACTTCATGTACCCGGGTGACGTCCTGCACTACTACATCGAAGCCACCGACAGTGACGGCCGCGTGACCACGCTGCCGGGCAACATCGACGGCTTCGGTCAGTGGGACCCCAACGGTCAGAGCGACTACAGCCGTACCTACACGGTCCGCGCTCTGCCGTCGATCACCAGTCCTGCCGGTGATCAGCCGAGCGTCCTGGTCTACAACGACTTCGGTCGCCGTGGTGGTGAGAACGACTTCGTGAGTGCGTTCAGCCAGCTCGGTCTGCTCGAGGGTCGTGACTGGGACAGCTACACCACCCAGGGCCCGAGCTCTGGTGTGTCGAACGGTATCGGTTCGGCTGGTGTCAACAACTCGCTGGGTGATCGTCGCGGCCACGGTGCCACGGCCGACCAGCTCGCGGGTTACAGCACCATCGTGTACCTGTCGGGTAACCTGAACACCCAGCTGATCAGCGACGGTTCGAACACCGGTCAGAACGACAAGAGCCCGGATCTTCTCGTGATGACCAGCTGGAAGAACCTCACCGGTCAGCGGAACACGGTGTACTTCGGTGACTTCATCGGTTCGGCTCTGCTGAACGACAGCCCGAGCGAGGGTGGCGTCTACCTGCAGACCGTCATGGGTATCGCCGTGAACGGTACCGACGTCCGTCCGGACATCGGTGGTCAGACCGCTCCGGTCGTCCAGCCGACGGGTGACGTGGCCGGCTTCAACACCGAGTTCATCGCGTTCGGTGGCTGCTTCGGCATCAACACCTTCGACAACATCGCGCCGGTCGGTGCTGGTTCCGCGAGGTCGCATGGCTTCGTGGATCCGGGCTCCGGTACGTTGTTCCCGGGTATCGCCGCGGGTGTCGTGTTCGACCGCGTGTCGGGCATCGACCGCAAGGTGGACATCACCTTCCCGTTCGGCTTCCTGTACCTGTTCGACAACGTGTCGCGTGCGGTGCCGGGTGTGAGCTCTCGCACCCTGCTGCTCGAAGAGATCCTGGCCTACCTGGGTGAGAACCCGGGCATCCCGGGTGATGCGACGGCCGCTCCGAGTGCTCGCAAGGCCGAGCTCTCGGTCGCTCCGAACCCGTTCAACCCCAAGACCACGGTCAGCTTCGCCCTGCCGAAGGCGGGCATGGAGGCCAAGGTCAAGGTGTTCAACGTCCGGGGTGAGCTGGTCAAGACGCTGCACGACGGCGTTGCCCAGACCGCTGATCTGAACCTCGAGTGGAATGGTCGGGACGACCGTGGCGCCAGCGTCGCCAGCGGTGTGTACCTGGTCAAGGCCATCACCGAGGGCTTCAGCGACACCAAGAAGGCCGTGCTCGTGAAGTAGTCACGATCCGGCTGGATCGTGGATCCTCGGATCCACGCGATCGGCGGGGCTTCGGCCCCGCCGATCGTCTTTTTGGCCCCCGTGGCCACACGGGCCCGCCGGCCGAGCCCCCGGACACGGCAAGTCACGGGGATTCAAGGACTTGAGCTCACGATTGTGCCGGTCCCGAGCGGTTGACAGGCCTTCTCGCGCGCCCCTATATTTCAGCGTCTTGTTTCCGGAGACGGGTCTTCGCCCCCGGAAGCGCCTCCATCCGTCCGTCGTCCTCGCCCGCTGCGCAGGTGACGCCCGTCGCCCGAGGGGATCTGGAACGTGAAGAAGCGTCGCAACGAGTCGGCTTTCGCATCCGGCGCACTCGTCCTCATGCTGTCGTTGACCCTCTTCTACGGCTGCCGGGCCTTCGACCCGGAGCCGGTGGTGGTGAATCGTCCTCCGGACACCTTCGTGATCGGGGCTCCGGCCGAGACCACCGGAACGGGATTCCGGCGGCATCTGTACTGGTACGGAACCGACCGTGACGGGGACGTGGTGCAGTTCATCTACGCGATCATGGACACCTCGGTGCGCGACCCCGAGGACCCGACGACCGACGAGGAGAACGAGCGCTTCAACCCCGCCGACGACATCACGACCGTCACCGAGAACGAAGGCTTCGTGGGGTGGACCACCCGGACGGACTCGGTCTTCGTCTTCACGGTCGACCGGGAATCGGGGATCCAGAAGGAGATCACCTTCCACATCGTGTCGGTCGACGATCGTGGGGCGATCGATCCCACGCCCGCGCGTCTGCGATTCTTCAACAACGCCAACGGCACACCGCGCATCAAGTTCCGCGTGTACATGAACGTGGATCCCCAGACCGGCGAGGGCGGCGAGCTGCGCTGGGTGGGTGAGCCCCGCCGCGGCCCCGACGCCGAGTCCCCGGAGCAGACGACCCAACCGTTCGTGGGGTTCCAGAAGCCTTTCCGGATCGAGTGGGAGGCGAGCAGCCCGAACGTTGCCCCCGAGTTCCCCGATCCGATCCTCGGTTACCGGTACAAGGCCCAGCAGGGAGCGTCCCTGCCCTTCATTCCCGACGTCGATTCGTTGAACAACAAGCTCTTCGGTGACACGCAGAGCTTCTTCTACGCGAACGCGATCGCGCAGGACACCGAGGACGAGACCTGCAATCCCAGGAGTGCGATCGGTTGCGACGTGTCGACCTTCCGGTTCCGGTCGGGGTCCTACGTGTTGTCGGTCGAGACCATCGATCGGGCCCTGGTGCAGAACCGTACCGAGGACGGCCAGCTCCGCTTCTCCGTGAACTACCCCCCGCAGACCGTCCTCGATCCCGTGGCCAACTTCGTGGTCCGGGACCAGTCCGGGACGGTGACGGCCTCTGGGACCTTCGAGGACGGCGATCGCATTCCGTACCGGTCCGAGGTCACGTTCGTCAGCACGGGCTTCGATCGGTTCCCCGAGACCCTTCCCGACGGTGTGCCCGACGACATCCTGTGTTGCGACGAGCCCTTCGAGTTCGATCCGACCGATCCGGAGAACAGTCCGGTCCTCGAGGTCGAGTTCCAGGAACGCATCGCGGTCAAGAAGTTCAGCGACGTCGACGAGAGGCCGATCGAGTTCGCGTCCCAGTTCGGCATTCCGAATCCGTCGGGCGTGGTGAGTTTCGAGGTCGCTCCCTACGAGTACACATACATCGCGGGGACCGTGGACGAACTCGAGCGTCGTGACAACGAACCGTCGGAATTCCGGTTCGACGTCGGGTTCCCGCCGCAGATCGTGCCCGAGCAGACCATTCCGAACGAAGCGACGGGCGAGAATCGGGTGGTGGCCGGGACCGCGGGTGCCGTGCTCGAGGGTTCGACCTGGGCGGCGTCGCGGTTCCGCAACGGCGTGTTCCTCAAGGTGCCGGGGATCGAGTGCGGCGGGCGCCTGCTCTTCGAGCCGGCTCCGTCGGACACCGCGGGCCGGAACTACGAGGTCTTCATCGGCTTCACCTACGAGTACTTCCCGGTCCTGGCCGCCGCGAACGACGATCGCGATCCGCGGGGCACCGTTCGTGCCTGGAGCTACTCCATCAATTCGGAGAACGATCCGGAGAACCAGATCGAGGATGCGCTCGAGAGCCGGGATCTGACCTTCTTCGTCGACGGATCCTCGCCCAATTTCCTCGACTTCTCCGCGCCGGTGATCGACGACGATCCGAATCAGACCCTCGACTTCTGGGTCCCCTTCAACCTCTTCTCGCGCCCCGGCGACTTCGACCAGGGGGTCGGCAGTTCGGGCAACGACGAGAACGCGACCTCCCGCGGCGTCGGGTGTCTGATCCTGAAGCAGATGGGCGAGATGAAGCTCCGCTTCCGCGGACGCGTGACCGGAACCGAAGCCAACATGCCCCTGTACCTGAACCGCGATGCCGACGGGAATCCGGTGACCGTATCGGAGGACATTTCGCCCTTCGGCGCGAAGTCCGGTGTGTTCGACGTCGATTTCTTCATCTACGCCGGGATCGACACCGACGGCGACGGCACTCCCGATCGTTTCTGGCCCGACGAGCAGGCGCTCGGCGACGGGGCCGGAGCGAGGCGGTGAGTGCATGTGCACGGTTCGACCGGCGGCCCCCGCGCGTGCCCCCCGAGAACGACTCGGTGACGAGAGGAGCATCATGAGCAAGCCCTCCGGATTCCTACTGATCGCGCTGGGACTCGTATTCCTGGTGACCGGTTGTTCCGACGACGCCCTGATCGGCGAGCGCGTTCCGAACTCGCCCCCCGACACGCAGGTCGAGGCGACTCCGCCCAATCTCGGGGCCGCGTCTTTCAGCATCGACTTGTTCTGGTCGGGCAGCGACCCCGACGGTTCGGTGGTCGGATACGAGTGGATCATCACCGACAACGGCCCCGACAACATCCTGGCGCCGGCGGACACCACCGGGGAGTGGAACTACACCGAGGTCTCCGATTCGACCTTCATCGTGGCGGCGGACATCCCGGAGTTCGACCCGGACGTCGAGAACCCGCAGCTGGACGACCCGAAGGACATCCGTTTCTGGCAGACGCACACCTTCCTCATCCGGGCGATCGACGATCGCGGACAGCGTGATCCGAGCCCGGCCAACGTGAGCTTCACCGCGACGACCCTGGCCCCGCGGGTGGACATCAACGAGCCGATCGTCCCTTCGACGCCGACCTGCGTGGAGGGTCCGCTCGCGCTCTCGTTCGGCTGGGAGGCCGAGGATCCCGACAACCAGCAGGGAGGCGTCGCGGACGTCCGGTACCTGCTGCTGGAGGTCGGCGGGCCGGACGTCGCGTGCCTGACCGACACCCGGTTCAACGAGAACAATCCGGTCGCCAGCGCGCCCGAGACCGCGTGGAGCGAGTGGATTCCCTACGACGCCGGTGAGGACAGTGGGCGCGTGAAGCGCTTCCCGATCCTCGAACAGCCGGTGGGGACATCCTTCCTCTTCGCCGTCCAGGCCCGCGACGTCGCTGGTGCGGTCACGCCCACCTTCGAGTGGGGCGTGAACGTGCGCCACGTGAAGACCACGCGGAACAAGTTCCCCCTGCTGACCGTGACCGAGAGCAACCTGGGTACGATCACGTCGGCGGGAACTGCGGCCCTGCAGCGATTCGACATCGTGGCGGGTCAGCCGTTGGAATTCGCGTGGAGTGCCGACGCGAGCGCCTACGGCGGGGTGGTCGAGGAATTCCGGTACGGGTTCGAGGTGGTCGATCCCAACGACGAGGAAGATCCGAACTGGGCCGTGCCGTGGGGGCCGGCCTGGAGGAGTGCCAGGCGCCCCACGGGGTACTCCCAGGGCTCGCCGAACTTCGTCGTGCAGGTGCGTGACAACTCCGGCTCGATCTCGCGCGTGACCTATCAGTTCCAGGTCATCCAGATCAAGGCGCGCAAGGACCAGCGGCCGTTGCTGATCGTCGACGACGACACGATCGTGGGTCAGCTGCCGACGGAAGAGACGATCCGGACCGATCGGCTCTGGGACGAGCAGTGGCGCCGTGCCCTGCTCGGGGTGCAGGGCTTCGCGTCGGCCAGCGACGTCATCGACACGCAGTTCGACTCGAATCGATTGACCTTCTCGCTGATCAACGACTATCGGGCCGTGATCTGGCTGCTGCGCAGCGGTCAGGCCTCGTTCATGACCACCCGTTTCGCACCGCCCAGCCCCGATGGTCAGCGGTTCAACTGGCTCGAGATCTACCAGAAGTTCGTGGGCAACGTCATGCTGGTGGGCCCGGCGTCGGCGACGCAGTCGATCCAGACGAACAACCAGACCTTCTCGACCTACACGCGGCCCCTGATCCTGAACACCTCGGAGCGCCCGACCGCGGGCCTGGGTACCACGGAGGATGCGCAGGGTCGCACGGTGAACGTCGGCACCCTGCGCTATCCGTACACGTCCTGGTGTCTCGACACCGTCGACCAGGTGCGGCCCACCCAGGGTTCGATCTTCGGCGAGACCAGCAGCCGGCGTCGTCTCCTGCGGTGCGACAGCTATACGTACGCCCGGCTTTCGGCGGACTTCGTGTCGAGGTTCCGGCCGACCGAGCAGGAGGTCACCAGCCTGCAGCCGACCGAGATCCGACTGAAGGCGGGGGTGAACCCCGGCGAGCTGTCCGACGAGCTGAACACGCTTCAATCGGAGGCGAAGCTGGGCTCGGAGGAGTTCTACAACGTCAACGCGGCCAACCGGCCGCAGCTGATCACCGTGCGTGATTGCCAGACGCCGATGTTCCTGGCGGTGGCCCGGATGGACGTCGACAACGAGGAGATCATGGAGCCCGAGGACCTGCCCGAGCGCTACCACATCGAGACCCAGGAGCGCCTGGTCGGCACCACGGAGTTCCCTCCCGGTTCCAACAACCTGGTCGAGGACTGCCCGGCCGTCACCGTCGACAGGCGGTCGACCTCGACCGTGACGGGGGCCCCGGTCGCCATCGCGAGCACCCAGTACGTGGAAGAAGAGACGAAGCAGGGAGGCACCCTGCTGACCGAGGACTACATCTGGGGCTTCAACCCCTTGACCTTCGAGTCCGCGGAGTTCCGTTCCGCGATCGAATGGATTCTCCTGACCCGCTGGGGTCTGAACGACGAGTAGGGCGGTTCCGGATCGCCGGGACGCCGAGGAGCGACGAGTGATGGGTTCGTGTGTCAACGTTGATGGGCGCGGGACGGCTCCGCGGCTCGCGGGCGCCGTCGTGGGGCTCGCGATCGTGGCGGCCGCGGGGGTGGCGGGGGCGCAGCCCTCGTGCGCTCCGGACGAGCAGATTCCGCTCCTGTCCCCGGTGTCTCTGGCGGTGGACTTCGAGACCCGTACGGTCCTGGGCAACCGATTGACCTGGCCCGCCGTGGCGCCCGAGGAGATCAATTGCACGCTCCTCGACATCGAGCCCGATCTGCAGTCGCGCTTGCAGACCTCGGTCAGGGGGAACTACCGGGACGTCTTCGATCGTAGCCTGGTGTTCACGTTCCAGGACGACGGACGGGTGGGGGCGAAGGACGTCGACGCCGTCCGGGTGCAGGTGGTGAACGCGCACGCGAATCCTACGGCCACGAACGTCAGCGTGGCCCTCAACCTGAGCTCACGGGGCGGGATCTTCCGTTGGTCGCCGGGTGCCCGCAGGGCGCCCCAGGCGAACGACGGGATTCCGACGCATCTGCCGACCACCGAGATCCGTGCCTTCGGCGGCTCCACCGACGGCTCCGTGGTCTACGTCGGCGTCGATCGCGTGGGGCTGCTGCGCAGCGACGACGGCGGCCGGACATGGAGCACACCGATCGACGGCCGCCCGCCCTTCGGATCGCGGGTCCGCGAAGTCGTGGTCTCGTCGAACGATCCCGACCGGCTGTGGATCCTCACGGCCAGCGAAGGGCTGCTCCGGTCGGACGACGGGGGCAGCACGTGGCAGGTGGAGACCGCGGTCGATCCCGACCCGGGGGTGACCTACAACCTGTTCGAGAAGGTGCGGTGCATCCCGCCCGGCGGCACCGAGGTCGACGACGTCATCTTCGCCCACGTGACGGGCTCGGGGCTCAGTTACAGCGTGGACGACGGAGCCACGTTCCAGCCGGCCCTCGGGCTTCTGCTGCCGAGCGTCCGCACGGTGAACGAGTCGAACGTGATCGATTGCACGACCCTCATCAACGGGGACGAATCCTCGGTGGTGAACGACATCGCGGTGAGCCTCGTCGATCCGGGCCGCATCTACCTGGCCCTCAGGGACTGGGGAGTCGCCGAGACCGACGTCCAGGGCGGGTTCGACGACTGGGACCTTCGCCTCTCGGGCCTGGTGCTCTGCTTCAACGAGGACCCCTTGCGCCCCCTGGGACGCCGACGGTCGATCGACGAGGTCGTGGTGTTTCCCAACCCCGATGGCGGGCCCGACCCGCAGGACGCGCTCGTGGCGATCAGTGACATCCCCCCGGCGACCGGTGGGGACCAGGGGGACGAGCCGGATCCGGTCATCCTCGCCTTCAGTTCGTTCGACGGAGGCCGGAGCTGGCAGGAGAACGCCGGGAACTGGCCCGGTCCGATCGACTCGCCGATCCGTGCGACGACGCTGTTCCCCCACCCGGATCGTGCGAACGAGGCCCAGACGGTGGTCGCGTCGATCCGGGACCGCGGGCTGTGGCAGTTGCGGGCGTCGAGCACCGGGGCCACCGATTGGCAGCAGGTCACCTACGAGGCAGAGGCGCCGCTGCTGAATCCCCGCGTGTCGAACGTCCTTCCGATGCCGGACGGAACCGTGCTGGTGGCCACCACTGGCGCGGGGTCGTACCGCGTGGGCGAACCGATCGATCTCGATCGGGCGATCGAGCTCAGCACCCCGACGGGTGAGATCCCCGTGCAGGTCGGCCTCGAGATGGTCTTCGAAGGGGCCGGCGAGGTCGAGGCGGGAGAGGTCTTCCGGGTGTTCGGCCAGTCGTACCAGGGCTATGCCGTCTGGCGGTCCCGTCGGAACGATCCGGCCACCGGAGAGCCGGTCTGGGAGCTGATCGGTCTCTACGACCTGACCAATCCGGAGTCGTGCAGCGACGACCCCTGCGACGTGACGGCGATCGAGTTCGAGCCAGGGTGTTTCGCCGACAAGCGGGCCAACTGCTTCGTCTTGCCGCCGGACCCGGTGACCGGCGAATGGGAGTTCTTCGACCGCGACGTCGCCGCGGGGTTCTCGTACGACTACGCGGTGTCGACCTTCGACTACGGTTTCACCGGCGACGTCACCCCCGAGGGCTCGCGGCGTGACATGTTCTTCAGCCCGCGCTCGGCGCTCGAGTCGAGCGAACAAGCGCCTCCCGCCTTCCGGGAGCTGCGCGACGGCCAGAACTTCAACCGCGTGTTCTTCCAGGTGAACATCGAGCCCGCCACCGACCTGTCCGACGTCTACGCCGTTCCCAATCCCTTCGTCCGCCGTGCCGGCTGGGACGTCGGTGACGGTCGGTTCATCCGCTTCTTCAACGTGACCGAGACGGCTGCGGTGGAGATCTACACCATCGCCGGGGACTTCGTGCGGCGGGTCGACAACGTGGTCTTCGACGGCCGTGAGACCGGGATCATCGAGTGGGACACCAAGAACGCAGAGGGTGAGGACGTCGCGAGTGGGGTCTACATCTACCGCGTGACCGACGACGAGGGTGGCGAAGAAGTCAGCCGGTTGACCTTGATCCGCTGAGGCGGCCCCGCGCTCCGCTCTGCAGAGGGCGTCTCCGGTCGGAGGCGCCCTTCGCGCTTGCCCCTCGGCCGCCGGGGCCCTACCCTGCCGCCGTCACAGGACACAGGGGCCGTCCGGCCCCGATCCCATCCACACCAGAATCCGGGGACGAGCGTCGTGAGTCAGCAGGTCTATTTCTTCGGTGACGGCAAGGCAGAGGGAAACGCCCAGATGCGCAATCTGCTGGGTGGCAAGGGGGCCAACCTGGCCGAGATGACCAATCTGGGACTGCCCGTGCCCCCCGGGTACACGATCAGCACCGAGGTCTGTACGGCCTACTACGAAGAGGGTGGCCAGTCGCTGCCCAGCGGACTGGAGGAGAGCCAGCGCCAGGCGGTGAAGCGGGTCGAGGACATGCTCGGTCGTCGCTTCGGCGACTCCGGCAAGCCGCTGCTGTTCTCGGTGCGCTCCGGTGCGCGCGTGAGCATGCCCGGGATGATGGACACCGTGCTCAACCTGGGCCTGAACGACGAGACGGTCGAGGGACTCGCGAAGGAGACCGGCAACCGCCGCTTCGCCTACGACAGCTACCGCCGGTTCATCCAGATGTTCGGGAACGTCGTGCTGGGAGTGGACGGGGCGAAGTTCGAGCACGCGCTCGACGCACTGAAGGAAGAGCGGGGAGTCGAGCTGGACACCGATCTCACGGCCGACGACCTCGAGGGACTGATCGAGACCTTCAAGAAGATCACCCGTGACGATTACGGCGCCGACTTCCCCCAGGATCCGTGGGAGCAGCTGCGTGACAGCGTCATGGCCGTCTTCCGCAGCTGGAACAACGCGCGCGCGATCCACTACCGGAACATGCACGGCTATGCCCACGAGTGGGGGACCGCCGTCAACGTGCAGTCGATGGTCTTCGGCAACATGGGCGACGACTGCGCCACCGGTGTGGCCTTCACGCGTGATCCGAGCACGGGCGAGAACGCCTTCTACGGTGAGTACCTCGTCAACGCCCAGGGCGAGGACGTGGTCGCCGGTGTGCGTACTCCCAAGCACCTGCGCAAGCGCAACGAGGAAGAGGGATCGCTCGAGGAGTACATGCCCGAGGCCTACCGCGAACTGGTGGGGATCGTCGAGAAGCTCGAGGACCACTACCGCGACATGCTCGACATCGAGTTCACGATCCAGAACGACAAGCTCTGGATGCTGCAGGTGCGGTCGGGCAAGCGCACCGGGGCCGCCGCCGTACGGATCGCCGTCGAGATGGTCGAAGAGAAGATGATCGACGAGGCAGAGGCCGTGATGCGCGTCCTTCCCGAGCAGCTCGACCAGCTCCTCCACCCGATGATCGATCCCTCGGCGAAGTTCGACGTGCTGGGCAAGGGGCTGCCCGCCAGCCCCGGCGCGGTGTCCGGCGAGATCGTCTTCACCGCGGAGGAAGCAGTGGAGCGCGCCGAGGCCGGGGCCAAGCCCCTGCTCGTGCGCAAGGAGACCAGTCCCGAGGACATCGCCGGCATGGCGGCGTCGGCGGGCATCCTGACCCAGCGCGGTGGCATGACCTCGCACGCGGCCGTGGTCGCGCGTGGCATGGGCAAGTGCTGTGTCGCCGGCCTGGGTTCGATCGTGCTCGACGAGGCCAAGGGGACCATGCAACTGGGCGGCAAGACCTTCACCCGCGGCGACATGCTGACCCTCAACGGGACCACCGGTGAGGTCGTGGCCGGTCAGGTGCCCACCCTGCCGCCGCAGCTCGACGACAACTTCCGCCGTCTGATGGGCTGGGCGAACGAGCGTCGCCGCCTGCGCGTGCGCACCAACGCCGACACCCCCGACGACAGCCGCCTGGCGCGCGAGTTCGGGGCCGAAGGCATCGGTCTGTGCCGCACCGAACACATGTTCTTCGGCGAGGAGCGCATCGCGGCGGTGCGCGAGATGATCGTGTCGACCACCAAGGAGCAGCGCGAGAAGGCCATCGCCAAGCTGCTGCCCTTCCAGACCAGCGACTTCGAGGGCATCCTCGACGCCATGGACGGCTTGCCGGTGACCATCCGCCTGCTCGATCCGCCCCTGCACGAGTTCCTGCCGCAGGACGAGGCAGAGATCAGCCGTCTGGCCAAGGAGATGGACGTCAGCCCCGACCGCATGCACCAGATCGTGGATTCGCTCGAGGAGTTCAATCCCATGCTCGGCCATCGCGGCTGCCGGCTCGGGATCACCTACCCCGAGATCTACGCGATGCAGTGCGAGGCGATCATGCGGGCCGCATGCAAGCTCAAGAAAGCGGGAAAGAATCCGATGCCGGAGATCATGATCCCGCTGGTCGGAATCGAAGCGGAGCTGAGCCGCATGCGCGAGGTCGCGCGGGAACGGGTGCACACGGTGAAGCAGCACGAGGGTGTGGGCGACGAACTCGAGGTGCTGATCGGCACCATGATCGAGATCCCGCGCGCCTGCGTGACCGCCGACGAGATCGCCAAGGAGGCCGACTTCTTCAGCTTCGGCACCAACGATCTCACGCAGATGGGCTTCGGATTCAGTCGCGACGACGCCGGCACCTTCCTGCCGCACTACGTCGAGCACGAGATCCTGCCCAGCGACCCGTTCCAGAGCCTGGACCAGGGTGGGATCGGCAAGCTGGTGGAGATGGCGGTCGAGCTGGGTCGCGCCGAGAAGGAGCACCTGCACCTGGGGGTGTGCGGTGAGCACGGCGGCGATCCCGACTCGGTGGCCTTCTTCCACCGCGCGGGACTCGACTACGTGAGCTGCTCGCCGTACCGCGTGCCGGTGGCCGTCCTCGCGGCAGCGCGAGCGGCCCTGGACGAAGCGGCGGCGGCCTGACCCGAACGGCAGGGGTACGGGGTGGATCTCAGGGGACGAATCGATCTGTTCGGAGTGGCGAACATCTTCCAGCTGCTCCACCAGGCCGAAGCGACCGGCAAGCTGGTCCTCGAGGGGGAGGACCAGCGCGGCCGGGTGTACTTCCACCAGGGTAGCCTGATCTACGCCCGGACCGACGCCGACGTCGAGCGCATCGGCGATCTGCTGGTGCGAAAGGGCGCGCTCGAGCCCGCACAGCTCGAGGGAGCGAAGATCCAGGCGGATCGCCGCGGGGTACGGATCGGCACCGTGCTCGTCGAGAGCGGGGGGCTCGAGGACGACGTACTGGCCCAGGCGATCAAGGACCAGATCATGGAGGTGGTCTACCACCTCGTCCGCATCGATCGCGGCTCCTTCGCCTTCTACAGCCAGATCTATCCCGAGAACGAGGACATCCTGCTCGACGTGAGCCTGGATCTCCTGTTGCTGGAGGGTCTGCGCAAGCTCGACGAGCTGGAACACTTCGGGCCCGAGGGCCGACCGGCGGACGCCGGCCCGGACGACTGACTCCGCGGGAGCGCGTTGCATGGACGATCTGCAGGTCGATTTCGAATCGCTCGAGCCGCGCGACGCCCTGATCCTGCGAGCCCGGGGGTTCGTGGACACGAGCACCGCCGGGTTGCTCGAGCGGGCGTTGCAGCAGGCGGCCGAAGGGCCGGCGCGCTTCGTGGTGATCGACCTCGTGGACGTCGACTACATCAGCTCGGCCGGCTGGGGTGTGATGATCTCGGCGGTCAGTGCCCAGCGCGCCGCCGGTGGAGACCTGCGACTGGCGAGCATGCGGCCCGAGGTCCGCGAGGTCTTCGAGCTGCTCGAGTTCCCGTCGATCCTCGACGCCTATGCCTCGGTGGACGAGGCGCTGGCGGGCGACTCCGACTGACCGCACGGAACCCTGCCCACCGTTGGCGCGTTCGGTCGGGGCGTGGTTACGTTCCCCGCACGCCTCCTTCCTGGCCCCCGCCGGAGCCCTGGTCTTGTCCCCGGATCTCGTGCCCCTCGCATCGATCGCCTTCGGCCCCCGCGGGATCGTGGGAGCCGCGGTGTTCCTCGTGCTGGTCCTGGCGGCCCTGGAGTTCGCCCGCCGTTCGTACCGGAACACCGAGCCCGCCCTCGAGAACGGTCCCCGGCGTCTGCTGACGTCCCTTCGCGCGCTGTCCCTGCTCCTGATCGTGGTGATGCTGGCCGAACCGGTCCTGCACAGGAGCCAGGAAGTGGTGACCCCGCCCGGCGTGGTGGTCCTGGTGGACGACAGCGCCAGCATGTCGATCCGCGGCGGCGACGGCACGTCCCGGGCGGAAGCGGCCGACGGCATCGCGAGCGACCTCGTCCAGCGCTTCTCCGAGCGGCCCGAGGAGCCGCGGATCTGGCTCGAGCGGGGAGCACGGCGGGTCGAGTCCTCGGCCGAGCGCGGGCGTGATCCGCTGACCGGCAGCACGGGCGACGGCGAGGGCACCGATCTGGCGGGACTGGTCCTGTCGAGCGCCCAGCGCCACCTCGAGGACAACCTCGAAGCCGTGGTCCTGCTCAGCGACGGGCGCTCGACCACCGAGCGGGGGCCCGGCCTCGCCGGCCTGGACGTGCCCGTGTGGACGATCGCGGTCGGCGACAGCGCCGGTCCGTTGGACCTCCGCCTGGACCGCGTCCGGTACCCGACCTACGTCCACCAGGGCGACCGTGTGCGCATCGACGCCGAGGTCGTGGCCGACGGATCCCGCCCCGGCACCGCGACCGTCCGTCTCGAGCGCGGTGGTGCGGTCGTGGACACCCTGGGCGTGTCCTGGCCCCGGGACGGAGGACGCGTTCCCGTCCACTTCGAGGTCGAGGCCGACAGCCTCGGGCTGCGCCACTACGCCGTCGAGATCGAGACCGGGTCGGGCGAGACCGTGGCCCGCAACAATCGCGTGCAGGTCGGCTTCGAGGTCGGAAAGGATCGTCTGCGCGTCCTGTACCTGGAGCGGTCCCCGAGCTGGAACGCCCACTTCCTCGCCCGCTACGCCGACCGTGACCGACGACTCGAGTGGATCGGTGTGCACTCGGCGGTCGATGGACTGCGGATTGCAGGAACGGATTCCACACTGACCTGGCCGATGTCCGAGGAAGAACTCCTCGACGTGGATCTCTTCGTGGCCGGCAGTCTGGACGACGCCTCCTTCCTGGTGTCCGATGCGACCGGAGTGGCCACGGCCGTACGATCCGGGGCGGGACTGCTCGTCCTCGCCGGCGACGGGGCGCGCATCAGCAGCCCGGGTCCCCGGGTCGAGTCCCTGCTGGCACTCCGGCCGGAACCACGGTCGCGCTGGATGCAGGGCAACCTGCGGCCCGAGGTCACCGCGGCCGGCCGGATCCATCCCGTCCTGGCGATCGAGCCCGAGCTCGGCGACCTGTCGACCTGGCTGCGCACCGTCCCGCCGCTGCGTGCGGCCATGCTGCCCGTGGGCGTGGCGCCCGATGCCGACGTGCTGTTGCGCGGTGTCGGATCGCGCTTCTCGGTCCCGTTGCTGGCCGTTCGCGAGGAAGGCGAGGGCCGTGTGGCCACGATCAATGGCGCGCCGCTGTGGAGCTGGTCGTTCTGGCGGCTCGGCGACGACGCGTCCGAGCCGCTGTACCGGGCCTGGGTCGGCAACCTGGTGGCCTTCCTCGCAGAGGGGGGCGACCGGGAACGGCTGCGTCTGCAGTTGCCCGGGCCGGTCGTGGCCCAGGGCGACGACGTCGACCTGCGCGCCCTCGCGCTGGACTCACGGCTCCGGCCCGACGAGTCGAGCGATGTCTGGCTCGAGTGGACCGCCGCCGGTACGGACTCGCTCGACGCTCGCAGCGAGGTGCTCGGGCGGGCACGCATGCGCGAGGATCCGCGGACGCCCGGGGGGCGGCGGCTGTCCGTCCCCGCGCTCCCGCCGGGCACCTACGGCGTGCGGGTGGCACTCGAGGACGCCGGCGAGTCGGTCGTCTCGGAGTGGCAGTCGCTCACCGTCGATCCCTATTCCGTGGAGTTCCGGGACCCCGATGTCGACGCGGCCTCGCTGGCCGCGCTCGCGCGCCGGACCGGGGGAGATCTTCTCGGCGGAGGGGGCGGGGCCCTCGATTGGGCCGCCGAGCTGCCCCTGGAGCGCCGCGAGAGCGTTCTCGCGGGTCGTCTGGACCTCTGGGCCAGCCCCTGGCTCCTCGTGCCCCTGCTGGCCTTCCTGGGCCTCGAGTGGGCTCTGCGCAAGCGCTGGGGCCTGATCTGACCTCCTGCCCCTGAGCGGGGCATCGCCGCCTCCCCACACCTGTCTCCCGGAGAGGCACGCCCACCGTGGTCGTGCTGCCGTGTGCGGTCGTGCTCGCCGCGACCGTCTCCGCCGTCGTCCTCAACGAGATCCTCTACGACCCGCCCGGCCCGGACGGCGATTCCGAGTACGTCGAACTGTTCAACCCCACCGACCGCCCGGTCCCCCTGGACGGCGTCGAGTTGTGGTTCCTGAACGCGGGCGAAGCCGCCGACGCGAAGCGCGTGTGGTCGGCCGCGGCGGGCACCGTGCTCGCCGCGGGTGGCTTCCGGGTGATCGGTGAAGAGGCCGTCGCCGAGGCCGACGAGACCACTCGCCTGGACCTGCAGAACGGACCCGACGCCCTCGAACTCCGTCGCGACGGGCAGCGCCTCGACGCCGTGGCCTGGGGGGAGGAGGCCGCGGCCGGCGGAGAGGGGCGTGCGGCGGTCGACGCCTCCGGAGCCCCGCTCGGGCGCGTCCCCGACGGTCGCGACACCGACGACAACGCCATCGATCTCGTCGTCCTGCCGCGCCCGACGCCGGGTGGTGCGAACCTGCCCGCGGTGTGGTTCGACCCGATCTCGACCGACTGGGATCCCGCCTGGCGCGCCGATCCGGGTCCTCTGCACTGGACGGTCCGTTGGGTCGCCCGCGGCTGGACGGACACGCAGGAAGCGTTGCTTCGGGCCGACACCGCCGAGCGCGCGGTGCGGGCGGACCGCGGCGACACCGTGGTGGTGGCGGTCACGCTGTCGCTCGGCGCCGGTCCGCACGCACGAACCGTCGAGGCGGCGGCCAGCGATCCTGCCTTCGCCCGCATCGACACGAGCCGCGTCTGGGTCGGCCCCGCTCCGGTGCGCCTGACCGAGGTGCAGGCCCGTCCCCGGTCCGACGAGCCCGAGTGGGTCGAGCTGATCGCCGACGAGGCGACGGATCTGGCGGACTGGAGACTCGCCGACGACGGTCGGGCGCGGCGCATCGGCGAGGGCGCCGTGGCCGCCGCCGGCGAGCGCCTCGTCCTCGCTGCCGATCCGGCCGCCCTCGTGCGGGTGCACGAGATCGACCCGAGCGTCGTGGTGGTGCGCCCCGAGGAAGGGTGGCCCACGCTCAACGACGGGCGCAGCGGCGACCCCTCTCCCGCCGACGAGGTGCGGCTGCTCGATGCCCGCGGCCGGGTCGTGGACCGTGTGGTCTATGCCCGCACCGATCTCGGATCCCGCGGCGAGAGCCTCCAGCGGACCTCGGTGGTCGCGGGAGGGCGGTTCCGGTGGATGCGGGCCGCGGGCCCGCCCACGCCCGGCGGATCGCACCCTCTCGAGTCCTTCCGTCCCGAGGATCCCGTGCTGACCGTCGGTCCGGATCCGTTCAGCCCGGACGGCGACGCACGGGACGACCTGCTGCAGATCGTCCTCGAGGCCCCGGGCGAAGAGCCGGTCGCCGAGATCCGTGACCTGTGGGGCGAACGGGTGCTCGTGCTGGAGGGCGCGGTGGGACCCGGGCGCGCGCACTGGCAGTGGGACGGGACCGACGCGGAGGGCGATCCCGTCCCCGTCGGGGCCTACGTGGTCTACGTCCGCGCCGACGCCGCGCGTGGAGCCGAGCGTGCCTGGAGGCGCATCGTCGGGTTGGGTCGACGATGACGGGGCCGCGAACGGGATTCGTGGTGCTGGGCCTGCTGACGACACTGGCCACGACCGGGACCGGCCGGGCCGATCCTCTCGTTCGGTCCGCTCCCGGACGCGACGACACGTCGGCCCTGCGCCCGGGGCGGTGGACCGCTCCCTTGACCACGGCCCTCGAGTTCGGCAGCGCCCGGCCCTGGGCGGAGCTTCCGGTCCGCACCGACTGGGTCGACCTGCGATGGGCCGGTGGAGCGGTCGCGTTCGCTCTGGCCGGGGCCCGGACCACGGCCGGTTCGGTGCACGAGACCGATCTGGCCGTCGACGTCGAGCTCCGGTCGGGAGCGTCGGCACTGCGCGTGCAGGCGGGCCGCCGGGAGATCACCGTGGACGGCTTCGACCCGCGGACGGCGATCCGAGCCCGAGGAGCGCTGCGTCACCGGCTCGGCCCGGTACGCGCGGTGGGGGTGATCGAACGGGATCCCGGGCGTGTTCGTCGGTGGAGCTGGGCGCTCGGGATCGAGGCGGAGCACGCGGGTCTGCGCCTGCGACTGGACCACCGGGCGCGTCGCCACACGGACACGCGGGACTGGTCGATCGCCGCCGTTCTCGAGGTGGCCGGTCCGCTGGATCTCTCGGTCGACCTCGATCCGGATCGCACCACGTGGGGACTCGCCGTGCGGAGCCGGCCCTGGGGACTGCGCGTGGGTCGTGTGGTCGACGGCCCTCGTGAGGGCGCGGTCGCCGTGGCCGTGGAGTGGCGGCCATGAGACGCGCTGCCCTGGCGGCCGGGGTGGCCGTGCTCGGTCTGATCGGGCCGCCGGCCGCCGTCGCCGATCTGACCGATCCCGAGCGGGTGGAGATCTGGGCCGCCTGGCGCGAGCAGCCCCTCGAGCTGCGCGACGCACCACTGGAGGATCTGGCCCTCCTGCCCGGTTCGGACCACGCGACGGCCGAGGCCATCGTCGCCCTGCGCGACGCGGGTGAGTTGCGCACCTGGGACGATCTGCTCGCGGTCGACGGCCTCGACTCCCACCGGCTGGAGGAATGGCGCGACCTCGTCACCCTCGGGCGTCTGCGCGGGGTGCGGGTGGATGGGCGCTGGGACGGACGCGACGTCCGGACGGCCGGCCGCGTGCGCGAGGGACGGACCACCCTCGGCTGGGTCACACGGTCGGACCCGGTCGTGCGCCGCGGCTGGATGGCGGTCGACGCCGGACGGTGGTCGGTGGTGGCCGGGGCGTTGCGTGCGCGCTTCGGCGGCGGACTGGTGGAGGGGGATGCGCTCGCCCGGGGACGGAGCGGGTGGGCGCGCTCTCCCCGACCTGGTCGCGTGCGCGGGCGGACCGACGGCTCGCAACCGCGCGCCTGGTCGGGAGTGGGGCTCACCTTCGAGGTCCTCGGCGGCGGGGGCATCGTGCTGAGCGGCCACGATGCCGAAGACCGTCGCACCACGGTCGTCGCCTGGTCGCAGCCCTGGGGTCCCGACGGCACGTGGGGCACGACGCTGGCGTGGGGAGACCGTCCCGCCCGTGCCTCCCTGTGGCTGCGGCGCTCGCTGTCGGGGGCCGGTTCGGTGTGGCTCGACGCCGGCGTGGCGCCCGATCTCCGGGCCGGCGCGACGGCCGCCGGATGGTCGATGCGTGGGCGCGGCTGGAGGGTCCAGACCGCTGTCGCACGTTCCGACCGTCGCCAGCCCGCCGCCCGCGATCCGTTGACCGGCCTGCCCCTCGATCGTCCGCACACGGCATGGCAGACGCACGGCCGCGTCCGCGTCGCGCGGGTGACCTTCGAGGCCTCGGTGATCCGCCGCATCCGATCGGCCGGGAGTTCCCGATCGGCCGAGCAGCGCGTGCGCCTCGTTGCGCGCTGGACCGCGCCCCGGACCCGTACGTCGGACCCGCGGTGGTCGGTCCGGCTCGGCGCCGGGATCGACGAGGACCTCGAGGCCCCCGTCAGTGAGCCGCGGGCGCGGCTGGTCGTCGAGCGGAGTACGGAGTCTGCGCGCCTGCGCCTGGCCTGGGGCCGCCGCGGCCCGGTGGCGGACGCGGTCGAGGCGTGGTCGGCGCGCTACCGGTGGCGGACGTCCACGTCGAGCGCCCGGCGGATCGAGCTGGGAGTCGGGGTGAACCCGGCCGAGCGGTCCGCGGCCTGGGCCGTGGTGCGGCCGCTCGCCGGACCGCTCCCGCTGTGGATCCCGGGACGTGGCCACGCCGCCTGGGTCGCCGGCGAGTTCGAGGTGCTCGGGACCCGGCTCTCGGCGTGGACCTGGACCCGCGGTCCGGGTGTCGACGCTGGAACGGGATGGGGCCTGGCGCTGCGCCGGCGCGCCGGCTCGATGGTGCGAAGGTTGCAGCGCGACTCCACGATCCCCTTGCCGCGCGCCCGTGTACCCCGAGGCAGACCGTGACGGATCTCCACGCGCTTCCCGTCGAGCCGCTGCTGGCCGAGCCCACGCAGGGCCTGGAGCGGTGGACCGTGCCACCCGAGGTGCGGCGCTGGATCGCAGAACTTGCCGGAGAGGCGGACACGAATGCCCGCTGCGGTCTGCTCTTCCAGTCGTTCCGCAAGCAGGCCGACAGTCCGCTGTTCACGGGTATGGGGCGTGGGATCCTGGCCGGCAGCGCGCGCGGCGATGCCGAGGCGGTGGCCGTGCTGGCGGCCTTCCTGTCGGTCGACGCTCCGGGCGAGGTGTTGATCGATCGCGTGCGGGAGTTCTCCAACCTGCACCGCCAGGCCGATCGGTGCCAGCGGCGCCTCGACGCCGGAGAACCGATCGGCAAGCCCGAGCACGCCCTGCTCTCGTCGCTGAACGATCTCGATCTCGAGTACGCCGAGCGCTGGAAGAGTCCCGATCCGGCCGGCCGTGTCCGCGACCGGGGGCCGGCGTGGCGCTGTCGGCGCGCCTTCGGCGAGACGGTGGGTGCCCTGCACCGGACCGGAACCCTCGACGCAGACGGCATCGCGCGGTTCTGCCGGCTGGCGCGGCTCGAACTGCAGGCCCTCGAGCTGCGCGCCAGTGCCCTGGCGGGAACGATCAACCCCTACTCGGCCCGTCAGGTGTCGCAGGTCATGCCGATCCTGAGCAGTGTCGACGAGGACCTCCGCGACATGCGGCGTTTCCTCGGGCAGCTCGAGGAGAGTGGTCGGGCATCACTCTTCCGGGAGCAGTTCCCCTCGGTCTCCAAGCAGCTCGACGAGAGTGACGAGCGGCGGTTCCGCGAGCGGCTCGGGCAGGAGTCGGACCTGCAGCTGTTGTGGCGGCTGCTGCGGGGGACCGATCGCCATCCACTTCCCCAGCGGACCCTCGCCTGGTACGTCGACCGGGTACTCGACGTGGGCGAGGTACTGACCGCCGAGGGGATCCGCGGTCGTCGACTCGACGTGATCACGGCCGCTCTCTGCGTGCTCGAGCACCACCGAGACGGCACGGTGCTCCTGCCGGCCTCGCCCCGCGTGCGGGACGTGCTGGCCTCCGCATCGATCGACGGTGTCGAGACCATCGACGCCGGCGTTCGTCTGAGTCTCGACCCGGCGGCGGCGCGTCGTCTCGCGCTGCCCCACGGTCTGCCCGTGCCGGCCCGCGACGAGCCCGACGTGGAGCCGGCCGAGAAGGCGCAGGAGGAGACGGTCAAGGATCTCGTGTTGTCGAACATCAACAACACCAGCGTCCTGTTGGGCCTGTTGAAGAACCAGAAGGTGATCAACACGCCGGGCATCGTGCGCATGGTGGTGGAACGGTCGCGCAACATGCGTGTGCTCGACACCATCTGCACCGCGCGCAACCTGCACTCGGGCTTCGCGAACAAGGACGTGCCGCTGGCACTGCTGCGGTCGCCCATGAACATCCCCGTGAAGGTCCTGCGCAAGTTCGTGAACGTGCGCTACGTGTCGAAGATGGACCTGCGCCGAGTCGAACGGGACTCCTCCGCGGTCCGCCGCGAGGTCGCCGCCGAGGTGGGCGCCTACCTCAAGTCGCTCGCCTGATCCATTCGCATCTTCCGCGACCGACCTCACGGAGTCGCTTCTGGTCAAGCGACGGGCGAGGGTCTACATTCGCCAAGTTGTGCCTCCGTGCGCCCGATCCGTGGTGCGCGGTGGGTTCCGGGGCCGGTCCGCACCGTCGGTCGAGCGACGGGAGTGGAGCCGCGGCCCCCCGAGCCCCGTCGACAGGGGAGGTTCGTCATGGCCGTCCAGCTCGCGAAGCGCATGCAGCGTCTCGGAACCGAAACCGCGTTCGAAGTCCTTGCCCGCGCGAAGGCACTCGAGGCGAAGGGCCGTTCGGTGGTCCACCTCGAGATCGGCGAGCCCGACTTCGACACGCCGCGGAACATCGTCGATGCCGGCGTGAAGGCCCTGCAGGAGGGCGCGACGCACTACGGGCCCTCGGCCGGTCTGCCGCAGGCGCGCGAGGCCTTCGCCGAGCACTTCTCGCGCGACCGCGGCGTCCAGGTCACGCCCGAGCAGTTCGTGATCACGCCCGGCGCGAAGCCCATCCTGTACTTCGTGATCACCGCGCTGGTGGACGAGGGCGCAGAGGTCGTCTATCCCAATCCCGGCTTCCCGATCTACGAGTCGGTGATCGACTTCGTCGGCGGCAAGGCCGTACCGTTGCCGCTGCGCGAGGAGAACGACTTCCGTATCGACCACGACGAACTGCGCTCGCTCACCAATTCCAACACCAGGCTGATCATCATCAACTCACCGGGCAATCCGACCGGTGGCGTCTTGACGATGGAGGACCTCGAGGTCGTCGCCGAGGTGGCGAAGAAGAACGATGCCTGGGTGCTGGCCGACGAGATCTACAGCCACATCGTGTACGAGGGCGAGCACCGGTCGATCCTCGAGATCGACGGCATGGCCGAGCGCACGATCGTCCTCGACGGTCATTCGAAGACCTACGCCATGACCGGATGGCGGCTGGGCTACGGTGTCATGCCGCAGGACCTGGCGCCGGCCATCGCGCGATTGATGACGAACGTGAACAGCTGCACCGCGAGCTTCACGCAGCTCGCCGGTGTCGAAGCGCTGCTCGGCGACCAGTCCGGCGCCGAAGCCATGGTCAAGGAGTTCCAGATCCGCCGTGATCTGCTCGTCGACGCGTTGAACGACATCCCGGGTCTGCGTTGCAAGAAACCCGGAGGCGCGTTCTACGTGTTCCCGAACGTCGAGGAAACCGGTGCAAAGGCGGAGGACTTCGCCCGCACGCTGCTCGACGAGTACGGTGTGGCGAGTCTGGCCGGGACCTCGTTCGGTCGCTTCGGCGCGGGCTATCTCCGATTCAGCTACGCCAACAGCCAGGACAACCTGCGCGAGGCGGTCACGCGGATCCGCCGCTACGTCGACGATCTCGCGCGCGCCTAGGAGCACGGCATGGCCCGAGTTCTGGTGATCGGCGGGGGTGGGCGCGAGCACGCTCTCGCCCGTGGCCTGTCGCGTTCGTCGAGCGTGGACCGGGTCTTCGTGGCTCCTGGCAACGACGGCATGGTCGACGTCGCCGAGTGCGTCGTCGCGAAGACGCTCGACGACCAGGTCCGCGCGGCCTCGGAGCTCGACGTCGACCTCGTGGTGGTCGGGCCCGAACAGCCGCTGGTCGACGGCCTGGCCGATCGCCTGCGCGCGTCGGGCCGCACCGTCTTCGGCCCCGATTCCGTGGCGGCACGCATCGAGGGCGACAAGGCGTGGTCGAAGCAACTCATGCTCGACGCGGGGGTGCCGACGGCTGCGGCGGCTGCCTTCGACCGTCTCGAACCCGCGCTCGAACACGTACGGTCCACCGGTGGGCAGTGTGTGGTCAAGGCCACGGGCCTGGCCGCCGGAAAAGGGGTCACCGTGTGCTCGGACGTCGCGACGGCCGAGGCGGCGGTGCGCGCGTGCCTGGTCGAAGCGGTCTTCGGCGAGGCCGGATCGTCGGTGCTGATCGAGGAGCGACTCGACGGACCCGAGTTGTCGGTCTTCGCCGTGTCGGACGGCCGGGAGGTCGCCACCTTCGCGCCGAGCCGCGACCACAAGCGTCTCGGCGACGGCGACGAGGGTCCGAACACCGGAGGCATGGGCGCCTACACGCCGGTGGCCGACGCGACCGACGCACTCGTGGCGAACGTCGCGGAGGGGGTCGTCGGCCCCACGCTCGACGCGTTGCGTGCGCGGGGGGTGGAGTACCGCGGCCTGCTGTACGTCGGTCTCATGCTGACCGCCGACGGGCCGAAGGTGCTGGAGTACAACTGCCGCTTCGGTGATCCCGAGACCCAGGTGGTGGTGCCCGCCTTCGACGGCGACCTGTACGAGTTGCTGCGCGGCGCGGCAGAGGGCTCGCTGGGGACTCGTGGCCCGTTGCCGAGTGATGGAGCGGCAGTGGGCGTCGTGCTCGCTTCGGCGGGCTATCCGGCGTCGAGTACGAAGGGTGTTCCCGTGCCCGGTCTCGTCGACCTGGAGACGACCGACGACGAGATCGTCTTCCACGCGGCCACGCGGCGGAGTGACGCGGGCTGGGAGACGAACGGGGGGCGGGTGCTGTGCGCCGTCGGCCGCGGAGCCGATGTGGCCGAAGCCCGGAAGCGGGCCGATGCCCTGGCCGGCCGCCTCGAGTTCCAAGGTGCGCAGCGAAGGCACGACATCGGAGCCCGGGAGGCGTCCTGAGCCCGGACCTCCGGTGGACCGGCGCTGCAGTCGGGTGCGCTTGACGCCCCTGCGGCCTCCCGGTAGCTTTCGCCGGCAACCCCGTTCCCGGGTGGGAGCACGAATCCATGATCCGCATCCTGTTCGTCTGCACCGGGAACACCTGTCGCAGTCCGTTGGCCGAGGCCGCGGCGCGCCGGATCTTCGCCGATCACGACGACCTGCACTTCGCGTCGGCCGGGATCGCGGCCGACCAGGGCGCGCCTGCCTCGAACCATGCGCAGTTCGTGGCGCGGGAACGCGGTGTCGATCTCGGGGCGCACCGCAGCCGCGTTCTCGATGCCGACCTGGCCGCCGGTGCCGATCTGATCCTGACCATGACGCGCGGCCACGCGGATGCCGCCCGCCGAATGCTGGGCGCCGAGGCGCGCGGGAAGGTCCTGACGCTCGCCGAGGCCGCGGAACGGTCCCGCCCCGTCGACGTGGACGATCCCATCGGCGGGACGCTCGAGGACTACGAGAGGACGAACGAGCAGATCGAATCCATGGTCGAAGCCCTCCGGCCGCGCCTGGACGCGCTCCGCGCCGGTGCCGTCCGGGGCGACGACTGAACGACAACAGAGCCGCATCGGGTCGTGGTGCGACTCCCCGGTCAGAAAGGACTTCCGATGAACGCAGCGTCGAAGGGCCCGAGGGCGGACTTCGTGTGGATGGACGGCGAGATGGTGCCGTGGGACGACGCGAACATCCACGTGCTCAGCCACGTGATCCACTACGGGAGCGGCGTGTTCGAAGGGGCGCGGGTCTACCAGCACCCGAGGGGTTCCGCCATGTTCCGCATGCGCGACCATGTCCGTCGACTCGCCGAGAGCGCCAAGATGCTGCGCATGGAGATCGCCTGGTCGGCCGACGAGCTCTACGAGGCGATCCGTGAGACCGTGAAGAAGAACGGCCTCGACGCCTGCTACGTTCGACCGGTGGTCTACCGGGGCGCGGGTCCGGCCGGCGTGAATCCGCTGAACAATCCCGTGAACGTGTTCATCGCCGTATGGCCCTGGGGAGCCTACCTCGGGGACGAGGCCATCAACGACGGTGTGGACGTTTGCACCAGCAGCTTCCGCCGCATGGCTCCCGACACGCACCTGCCCATGGGCAAGGTCGTGGGTAACTACGTGAACTCCCAGTACGCCAAGATGGAAGCCGTACTCGGCGGCTTCGCCGAGGCGATCATGCTCGACGTCTACGGCAATCTGGCCGAGGGCAGTGGAGAGAATCTGTTCGTGATCCGTGACGAGCGGATCTACACGCCCATGTACGGCAACACCGTCCTCGGCGGCATCACGCGCAACTGCGCCATGGTGCTCGCGAGGGAGATGGGCTACGAGGTGGTCGAGCAGGCGATCCCGCGAGAGTTCCTCTACGTGGCCGACGAGGCCTTCTTCACCGGCACCGCCGCCGAGGTCACGCCCATCCGCAGCGTGGACCGGTTGCCCGTCGGCGCGGGTTCACGGGGACCGATCACCGAGAAGATCCAGAAGGCCTTCTTCGACATCATCGAGGGCCGCGAGGAAGACCGCCACGAGTGGCTCGAGTTCGTCTGATCGACGCCGCCGGCGTGCGCGCCCGGCAGAAAGGGGCCTGACATGAGCTTCCTGCAGAACACCGACCCGCAGATCGCCGACCTGGTCCACCGGGAGTTCGACCGGCAGCGCAAGGGTCTGGAGATGATCGCCAGTGAGAACTTCACCAGCCCGGCGGTGATGGAGGCGGTGGGTTCGGTGCTGACGAACAAGTACGCCGAGGGTTATCCGGGGCGTCGCTACTACGGCGGGTGCGAGTTCGTCGACGAGGTCGAGCGCCTGGCCCGCAGGCGGGCCTGCGAGCTCTTCGGGGCGGCGCACGCCAATGTACAGCCGCACAGTGGCAGCACGGCGAACCAGACCGCGTTCCTGGCCCTGCTCGAGCCCGGCGACCGTATCCTGGGCCTGAGCCTCAGCCACGGGGGTCACCTGACCCACGGTCACGCGGTCAATTTCAGTGGCATGCTGTTCGAGGCACACCACTACGAGGTCGATCGTGAGACCGAGCAGATCGACTACGACGCGTTGGCCGCGCAGGCCCGTGAGCTGCGGCCGAAGCTGTTGATCGCCGGCAGCAGTGCCTATCCGCGCGCGTGGGACTTCGAGCGCATGGGCGCGATCGCGAAGGAACTGGAGATCCCGTTGCTCGTCGACATGGCCCACTTCGCGGGTCTCGTCGCGGCGAAGTTGCACCCCGATCCGGTGCCGCACGCGAACGTGATCACCACGACCACGCACAAGACCCTGCGCGGACCGCGCGGCGGGCTCATCCTGGCCGACGACGACCACTTCAAGAAGATCAACAAGATCAACTTCCCCGGCATGCAGGGCGGGCCCTTCATGCACGTGATCGCCGGTAAGGCGGTGGCCTTCCACGAGGCCATGAGCGAGAAGTTCCGCGCCGACCAGGCCCAGACCGTGGCCAACGCGCGCGCACTCGGGGAGTTCCTCGTCGAGCGTGGGCTGCGTCTGGTGAGCGGTGGAACCGACACCCACCTGGTGCTCGTCGACCTGCGCCCGAAGGGCCTGACGGGTAAGCAGGCGGAGGCCGTCCTGGAGGAGGTCGGGATCACGGTGAACAAGAACACCATTCCCTTCGATCCCGAGAGTCCCTTCGTCACCAGTGGTATCCGGGTCGGTACCCCCGCACTGACCACGCGTGGCATGAAGGAAGACCAGATGCGGGAGATCGCGGCGGTGATGGGCGACGCGCTCGAGGCCGGGGAGGAGAGCGACGCACTGCCCGGTCTGCGGAAGCGGATCGAGGAACTGGCGGACGCCTTCCCGTTGTATCCCGAACTCGTCGGCGCCTCGCTGTAGAGGGCGTCGATGCTGTGTCCCAACTGCGGCCACGAGCACGACCGGGTGGTCGACTCCCGCTCCACGCGCGAGGGGGCGGCCATTCGCCGTCGCCGCGAGTGTCTGCAGTGCGACCATCGTTTCACGACCTACGAGTACGTGGAGAGCACTCCGGTCCTCGTGGTGAAACGTGACGGGCGCCGGGTCCCCTTCGACCGCGAGAAGGTCATCAACGGAGTGATGCGGGCGTGTGAGAAACGGGCGATCAGTCGCGAGCAGATCGATCGGCTGGCCGACCGTGTGGCGGCCCGCCTGTTCTCGGGCGCTCGCGACGAGGTGTCGACCGTGGAGATCGGCGAAGCGGTCATGGACGAGCTCGAGGAGCTCGACGAGGTCGCCTACGTGCGTTTCGCCTCGGTGTATCGGAGCTTCCGCAACGTGAACCAGTTCATGGACGAACTGCGGTCCCTGCTCGATCGGCACCCGGAGCCGGTCGAGGGCGAACCGGCGGACGGAGACGAATCGGCGTGACCGAGAGCGACCCGACGGCTCAGGACAAGACCCCCGACACGACGTCGATGACCGTGCTCGACCATCTGGCCGAGCTGCGTTCCACCCTGATGTGGGCGCTGGGCATGGCCTTCGTGGCGGCGATCGCGGCCTGGTTCGTGAGCGACTGGATCATCGAGACGCTGCTCGCCCCCGTACAGGAGGCTGGACAGGAGACCCTGTACTTCCAGGCGCCCATGGAGGGCTTCCTGCTGAAGCTCAAGGCGTCGGCGGTCATGGGCCTGCTCTTCGTCCTGCCGCTGATCCTCTTCAAGATCTATCGGTTCGTCACGCCCGGGCTGTTGCCGAAGGAGAAGCGGGTCGTGACGCCCCTGCTGGTGTCGGCGACCGGCCTGTTCTACGTGGGCGTCGGCTTCTGCTACGTCGTGCTCCTGCCGCTGGTCATCCGCTTCGCGCTGAGCTTCGCCACCGAATCGCTGCAGCCCTGGCTCACGGCGAGTTCCTACTTCGACCTCGCGGCGCGCCTGTGCTTGGCCTTCGGCCTCCTGTTCGAGCTGCCCATGGTGGTCTTCGCCCTGAGCTGGGTCGGGGTCGTCGATCCGCGGACCCTGCTGAAGGGGTGGCGCTACGCCTTCCTGCTGATCCTCGGCGTGAGCGCGCTGCTCACACCGCCCGACATCATCAGCCAGGTGCTGCTCGGCGGGCCCGTCATGCTGCTGTACATCATCAGCGTGCTGATCTCGATGCTGGTCCGCAAACGGCAGCGCCAGGCCAAGGAACGCGAGCGGGAGCTGGAGCGGCAGGAGGAGATGGCCTACCGCAAGGCCCGCGCCCAGGAGCGCAAGCGTGAGCGCGAACTCGAGTTGGCCCGCGAGCGTGACGAGCGGGGCGAGACGGCCGAACCGGAGGACGAGGGCCCTGACGAGGATCCCGACGAGGATCCCGACAAGGATCCCGACGAGGGCGAAGGGAACACGAAATCCTCTGCTCCCGAGGCGCGGCCGGCGCCGGGTACGGAACCGAGGGTCGAGGAGGCACCCGACCGCGATCCCGACGCCGAGGATCCGCCCTGGGTGCGCCGGGAACCGCCGGCGTCGACCGGCAACGGCGACGACGAGGCCGGCGGCGGCCCCGACGGAGAGACGAGTGGTGACGGGAACGAGGACCGCGATCCCGACGACCGCGAATCGAATTGACAGTCCCACGGGCGGTCGCTAAATATGTCGCCTGCGGAGCCCGGGACCGTCTACCCTGGCGTCTCGCCTCGTTCGCCCGCCGGGCGACGCCCTGACGACCCCCGCCGGGGATGGAATCCACGTGCCACTCGCCGGAGAAGACCGGGTCAAGCTCCACAGCCTCCAAGAGTGGATCGCGGGCGATCTTCCGTCGCTCGAGGACGAGATCGACGGGTTGCTGCGCAGCGAGCTGCCGATGCTCCAGGAGATCTGTGACCACCTGGGGCTGGGGCGCGGCAAGCGCTTCCGTCCGACCCTGCTGCTGATCATCGCCAAGAACGGAGAGCGGTCGACGTCCGATGCGCTGTTCGCGGCGGCCTGCATCGAGCTCGTGCACACGGCGTCGCTGGTCCACGACGACTTCATCGATCAGGCGGCCACGCGTCGCGGCCTGCCCACCATCTACCGCAAGTGGGGGCCGAGCGCCGCGCTCATCACCGGCGATTGGATCTACTGCAAGGTCTTCGCGATGATGACCGGTCGCGAGATGGACGACGCGACGCGCATCGTCGCGCGCACCGTCCACTCCATGAGCATCGCCGAGATGATGCAGCTCGAGCGGCGTCGCCGCCTCGACCTGCCCGAGGAGGACTACCTCACGATCATCCTGCGCAAGACGGCCAGTGTGATCGAGGCCTCCTGCGAGATCGGCGCCCTGCTCAACCCCGATCTGGCCGAACATCGCACGGTCCTGGGCGAGTTCGGCCGCAAGTGCGGGCTGGCCTTCCAGGTCACCGACGACATCTTCGACTACCAGGGGGACAAGCAGCGTCTCGGAAAGCCCATCGGGGGGGATTGGCGGGAAGGCAGGATCACGCTACCCTTCCTGGCCGCCTGGCGTGTGGCGCCCGAGTCCGAGCGCAAGGAGCTGCAGGACGCGGTCGAGACCGCCGAGGACCCGCAGGGGCTCTGGCCCGACGTGCGGGAGTTCGTGATGCGCCACGACGGGACCGCGGTCGCCCAGGAGACCGCGCTCCGCTACGCCGCCGAAGCCAAGGCGGCGATCGCGGGGATCGATGTCGAGCCCCAACGAGACATTCTCGTGAACGCGGCCGACTACGTGATCGCCCGTCTCCACTGATCCCGCGCAGCCGGCGGACTCCGCCCGGCCGCCGCCCCCGGATGACGACAGAAGACAGCCAACAGCTCGCGCGTGCCGCGGTGGAGTGGGCCCTCGACAAGAAGGCCGAGGACGTCGTGCTCCTCGACCTGCGAGGGGTGCTCGACGTCACCGACTGGTTCGTGATCGCCACCGGCTTCTCCGAGGTCCAGGTGCAGGCCATCGCCGACGCCGTCTTCGACCGCGCCGTGGAGAGCGGTCAGAAGCCGGTCCACGTCGAAGGCCGCGATGCCGGGCGTTGGGCGCTGGTCGACTTCATCGACGTGGTGGTGCACGTGATGCTGCCCCAGGAGCGCGAACGCTACCGACTCGATCGCCTGTGGGGCGACGCCGGGCTCGTCGCCTTCGACGACACCGGGGCGTCGCGGGTGGTCCGTCCTCCCGCGCACGATCCGGCCACGGCGAAGGACACCGAGGGCGAGGACACTCCATGAAGGAAGAAGTGCGCAACGCCCTGACGGCGGTGCTCGAGGACTTCGGCATGTTCGAAGAGGACTACGTCCTCGAGCTGGAACGGCCGCGCGATCCGAGTCACGGGGACCTCACGACGAACGTGGCCCTCACGCTCAGCAAGAAGCTGGAGCGCAAGCCGCGCGAACTGGCGGGCGAGATCGCTGCCCAGATCGACCTCGACCGCGACCTGGTGGAATCGGTGGAGATCGCGGGTCCGGGTTTCATCAACTTCCGGGCCGCGAGCGGATGGTGGGTCCGGGCCATCACCGAGATCCTGGAGGGGGGCGAGAGCTTCGGCCGCAGCGAGGTCGGCAACGGCGAGCGCGTGAACCTGGAGTTCGTCAGCGCCAACCCGACGGGACCGTTCAACATCGTCAGCGCCCGCGCGGCGGCCGTGGGCAGTGCCCTGACCCGCGCCCTCCGCTGGTCGGGTCATCGCGCGCATTCGGAGTTCTACTGCAACGACGCAGGGCGTCAGGTGAAGCTCTTCGGCGCGTCGTTGCGGGCACGCTTCGCCGAGGCCACCGGCCGCGACGACGTCTCGGTTCCGGAGGAGGGTTATCGCGGCGACTACGTGAAGGATCTGGCCGCCGAGCTCGCCGCCGATCCGTCGCGGGTGCCGGAGCTGCCCGAGATGCCCGCGGTGGGGCGGTTGCAGGGTCGGTTGCCCGAGGTCAAGGGAACCCCGGACACATGGATGCAGCTGGACGAGGAGGAGTCCAGTGCCGCCTTCGGCCGCTACGCGCTGGTCCGGATGATCACCGAGCAGCGGCGCACCTGTGAACGCTTCGGTCTGGTCTACGACACCTGGTTCCTCGAGAGCGACCTGCATCGGAACGACAAGCTCGCTCCCGTTCTCGAGACTCTCCGCGCCAGCGACCACGTCTTCGAGCGCGAGGGCGCGGTGTGGTTCCGCAGCACCGACTTCGGCGACGAGAAGGATCGCGTGCTGGTCAAGGCCGACGGCGACGCCACCTATTTCCTGGCCGACATCGCCTACCACGCGAGCAAGCACGATCGCGGCGCCGATCGCGCGATCGACTTCCTCGGCCCCGACCACCACGGACACATCGCGCGCATGGTCGCCGCCACGGTGGCGCTCGGCTACGAGGACGACTGGCTCGAGCCGATCGTGCTCCAGCAGGTGAACCTGATCCAGGACGGTGAACCGCTGGAGATGTCCAAGCGGGCGGGCCGGATCGTCACCATGGACGCTCTGATCGACGAGGTCGGCGCCGACGTGGCCAAGTACTTCTTCCTGGCGCGGAAGAACACCAGCCACATGGACTTCGATCTCGACCTGGCGCGGGCCGAGAAGCGCGAGAACCCGGTGTGGTACGTGAAGTACGCCCACGCACGGATCTGTTCGGTCCTGCGCAACGCCGAGGCCCGGAGCGTCGACGCCGGGGCCGTGACTCCCGCGCAGTTGAAGCTGTTGACGCATCCGCTCGAGAACGACCTGCTACGCCTGCTGCCCGACCTGCCGCGGACCGTCGCAAGCGCGGCGCGGTCGCGTGAGATGAGTCGTCTGACGAGCTACGCGTACGAGGTCGCGTCGGCCTACCATCCCTTCCAGAAGGAATGCCGGATCCTCGGGGACGATCCCGATCTGACCCTGGCCCGGCTCGCTCTCTGCCGTGCGACGCGCCTGGTCCTCGCCAACGCCCTGGGTGTGCTGGGAATCCACCCGCCCGAGAAGATGTGAACCGCCCGCACCCCCTGAACGTTCGTCCCCACCGGAGGTCTCCGTGAGCGCCGCTCATCGAATCGTCGTCGTCGGTTCCGTCGTCCTCGACACCATCCACACACCCCACGGCTCGGCCGAGGAGTGCGTGGGAGGCAGCGCGAGCTACGCGGCTCTCGCCGCCAGCTACCACGCTCCCGTGCACCTCGTGGGCATCGTGGGTTCGGACTTCCCGACCGAGGCCCGTGAGCTGTACGCCGCGCACGGCATCGACGTCGAGGGCCTCGAGGTGGTCGAGGGCGAGACCTTCCGCTGGGGCGGCCGCTACCACGCCGACATGAACCGGCGCGACACGCTCTTCACGCATCTGAACGTCTTCGAGCACTTCCACCCGAAGCTCCCCGAGAGCTACCGCGACGCCGAGGTGGTCTTCCTGGCGAACATCCATCCGTCGCTGCAGATGGAGGTCCTCGACCAGGTGCGGAACCCGCGCTTCGTGGCCCTGGACACCATGAATCTGTGGATCGACATCGCGCGCGACGACCTGGCCGCGGTCCTGCAGAAGGTCGACCTGCTGTTCCTGAACGACGAGGAAGCCCGGCAGCTCAGTGGCGAGACCAATCTGGTGGCCGCGGTGCGTGCCCTGCGGGCCATGGGACCGAAGGCCGTGGTGGTGAAGAAGGGCGAGCACGGGGCGGTGCTGTTCGGCCACGCGTCGACGCCCTACGTGCAGTCGACGGTCCTGCTCGACCAGGTGGTCGACCCCACCGGGGCGGGCGACGCCTTCGCCGGCGGTTTCCTGGGACATGTGGCCCGGGTCGGGAACACCGAAGACGTGACCTTGCGTGCCGCAATGGTGCACGGAACCGTGCTGGCATCGTACACCACGGAGAGATTCGGGATCGATCGGCTCGCCGAGATCCGGGAATCCGACATCTCGGAACGCAGTGACGTGCTCCGGATGTTGACGGCATGGCCCGGCCACTGAGCCTGTGGTAGACTCCCGCTCCCCAAGGACCGACATCGGGAACCGGAACAGGATCCGCCACGGTGTCGCTTCACGCCCGAGCGCAGCAGGAGAAGGAATCTCCCATGCAGCACGATTCAGCACAGCTCCGTGACCTCGAGCAGGAGATCGTTCGCATTGCGAACGTTCAGGCCGCGGCGATCCGCGTCGACACCGACGGAAACGTCGATTCGGTGGACGTGATCGCCGATCGGAACCGGTCGCCCCAACGGATCGTCCGCGACGTCGAGATCATCCTCCGCAGCGGAGGTGTCGACGTCGACCATCGCAAGATCGGGGTCGCGGCTCTCGACTCCCCGGAGGCGGTCCTCGGCGGTGCCCGCCGGAATCCCGGGCCGGAGACCGGATCCACCCAGACGCCTGCGCAGGAGGAACCCGAAGTGACGCGGCAGGAATCGCCACGATCCGCCCCGGAGGGCGACTCAGCGCCCCGGATGGCCGTCCTGGACTACGAACCGGACTCCGAGCGGGTTCGCCTGACGGCGGTGCACAGCTCGACCCGCGACGGCGCCTTCTCCGTGGAGGTCGAGCTGGCCGTGGGGGCCTACGAGGGTCTGCCGGGCCGTGCCGAGGGTCCGGCGCCGGAACCGGTCGGATGCGCGGCACTGGTGGCCCGGGCCACCCTCGATGCGGTGCGCAACTTGCTCCAGCCCGGATACGAAGCCCAGCTCCGCGAGTTGAGGATCGTGGACATGGGCGGGCTCCCGATGGTGGCGGTGACGGTGGACTTCGGTGAGGGCCGACGTCTGCAGAAGGTCGCCGGCGCGTGCCTGCAGCACGGATCGCTGAACGACACGGCGGTCTACGCGACGCTCGACGCGATCAACCGTCCGCTGGGCCGCGCCCGGTTCCGACAACTCGCCGTGCTGGACAGCGAAGAGACCCCGGTGCAGGCTCGCCAGGCGCGGGCCTGACCCGAGCCACGGAATCCAACGGGCCGATCGGAGGACCAGCGCCACCACTCCTAGCAGAGCGGAAATCGACAGGAGAGCGAAGCGAAGCCTCACTGCCGTCACCCAGCGGAGTCGACGGTAAATCCAATCGAACGTGAGGTGATATCGATGACGTTCCTGGAGATGATGCTCGACTTCTTCAGCCTGGCTGGGATCATCAAGTGGTAGTTTGAGCGCTGACCTTCGATCGGCCCAGTTCCCCTCTCGGCGACACGTCCATGCGCAATCGAGTCTCCGTCTACGCCTTCGTCCTCGCCGTCGTGGTCTGTGCGGCCTGGCTGCTCGACACGTTGTTGCCGGCGTGGGCCCTCGACGGGCCGCTCCTGCTCACGGTCCTGGCCTTCGCAGTCTTCGTGACCGGGATCGAGTTCCTCGAGGTCCGCACCAGCGACGGCTTCCGATGGGCGCCCTCGAGCACCGTCGACCACGCGGCCTGGATGCTCTTCGGGCCGGTGGCGGCCATGCTCATCCGAGGTCTGGCGATCGTGGTGGGCGATGGATTCGTGCGTCGGCGGCCGCCCCTGCGGGTACTCTTCAACACGGCCACGGGCGCGATCGCCGTCGGACTCGCCGGGGCGACCTTCCATGCGCTGCCGTGGAGCGACGACCTCTCCAGCCCGGCCTTCCTCGTGCCGGCCGTGCTCAGCCACCTGGTCTTCGCCCTGGTGAACAACCTGCTGGCCACGGTGGTCATGGCCCTGAGCGAGGCCAAGCGTTTCGACGAAGTCGCCCGCACCGTTTTCGGGTGGCACTTCCTC
>DATFKK010000013.1 GCA_035268685.1 Candidatus Krumholzibacteriia bacterium
CCCTGCACGCCGGTCTCCTCGTCGAGGTCCCGATCGAACCAGTTCCCGAAGTAGGTCAACGCCGCTTCGGCCGCATTCCGCTGCAAGCCCGCCAGACCCGAACCGATCACCATGCCCATCTGGAACTTCAGCTCGTCGCCCGGCACGAGACCCGAGAAGGGTCCGGTGGAGATCAGGATCCGGTAGTCGTTCGCCTTCGATTCCTCACTCGGCGCCGGGAAGGGGTCGAACTCGAACCGCGACAGGAGTTCGTAGCGCTCGGCGTCGTTGCCGGGGTCGCCGCCGCGGTCGAAGGGTTGGTTGCCGGCGAACTGCTGGAAACTGGTGATGCCCACCTCCACCGGCGCCTCGACGCCCAGCGGATCGATCGGGTGGTCCAGGTACATGATGCCGATGTAGCCGTCCGCCTGCCCGCCGTCGGCGTCCTGGTCGTACATGTAGGCCACGCTGATGGGCACCAGCGAGCGATCGATGGCGCGGACGCGACCGTCGAAGAACCCGGGCATGTCGTCCTGCGCAATGCCACCGGACCCGCGCGGGCCGATGTCGCAGTCGGCGTACAGGCCGACGTAGACGTCCTGCAGGTCGACGGAGAAGTTCTCGGTCGGAACGATCGTGAACTCGAAGCCGATGAAGTCGTCGACGTTGTCGTTCTCCCAGGCGAAGCTCTCCTGGATCACACGGATGTTCAGCGGTTCGTGGTCCGGGTTGGCTTCGATGATCAGCGGATCGTCGTCGCGCAACACGGTGCGGAAGTGCTGGTTGCTGATCGCGGCGTAGTCCTCGTCGATCAGGCCGTCGCCGTCGTCGTCGAGACCGTTCAACGGATCTTCGTTCTCGAGGCCGTCCCCATCGTCGTCGAAGTTCGGGTCCGGGAACCGCGCTCCCCCCGGCGCGCCCTGCTGCGACGCCCAGATCGTGTCGAGCGGATCGTTCGGATTCGCGCGCAGTTCGGTGCCGGCGCCCCCAGGTCGGCCGGTGGTCACCACGGGCACCGAGTTCTTCAGGGCACCGACCCACAAGGCCGCTTCGAACAGGTAGTCCACGCCACTGCCGGCGGGCCACATGGCCGAGGGAGCATCGCAGAAGCTGCAGTTCACGCCCGGTAGGGATCCGATGAGACCCCAGTTCGTCATGTGGAGCTGGATCTCACCCACGTTGTGCACGAACTCTCCGTCGAGCGTGAAGGCACCGCGCGCGTCTCCACGCCCGACATCGGGCTGCACGACCTCGCCATCGGGACCGTACTCGAGCGCCGACGCCGTCGGGACCCAGCCGACCGAGAGGATCAGCGCCGCGGCCAGCATGCCCCCGGTTCGCCCGAGTCCGCGACGGAACGGGCTGCACCCCGTAGCCTTCGAACGCATCGTCATTCGCTACGCCTCCTCGCCGCCTAGAACTGCCAGCCAATGCCGACCCGGAAGAGTCGGTGCTGTGAGAACACGCGGGGATCGTTCAGGGGGACGAAGTCGTCGATGTTGTCACCGTCGACGTCCTGCAGGTACGCGTTGCCGTACTTGCCGGTCTCGGTCAGGTACGCCACGCCCGCCTCGGCGGCATTGTTCACACCGACGCCCGGGAACAGGCCCGGCTGCAGGGACGCGACGGCGTCCTCGTTCAGCAGGTTGAGACCCTGCAGGTAGACGGTCAGGTTCTGACCGTAGAAGTTCACGTTGCGCTCGGCCTGGATCCGCAGGCTGTAGGTCGCGGGCAACCGCGCGCTGTTCTCGAGCAGCGGATCCTGACGACGCTCGAACCGGAAGAACGGCGTCCATGGGAATCCGCTGCCGTAGTCGAAGGTGATCGCCGTTGCCCACTTGTTGGGCTCGGCGATCCGCAGGTTCATGGCCACCGAGTGCCGCTGGTCCCAGTCCAACGGCAGCTCCTGGTTCGGCAGGAACTCCAGGCCGTTGGGGTTCGAACCGAATTCCTGGCTCGACGCCACACCGTCGGCGAAGGCATAGGTGTAGGCGAGCTCGAAGGCCCAGCGATTGTGGAATCGCCGTTCGAGCGTGAGCTCGACCCCACGGGCGTTGCCGAACGCGCGGTTGATGAAACGCGCGAGAATGCCACCCGTGGCCTCGTCGACGACCTGCGTCCCCGAGATCAACCCGAAGATGTCCTTGTTGTAGACCGCGAACTGGGCCGCCAGAAAGTCGTTGAACTGGTGCTTGATGCCGGCCTGGTACTGGATCGTGAGCTCCGAATCCAGGTTCGGGTTGCCCAGCGTGCTGGAGTTGCCGACCACTGCCTGGCTCGCGAAGAGCACGTCACGGCCGGGGAACTGCACGAAGCGCCCGTAGTGGAAATTGAACGCGTCCTTGTCCGTGATCGGGAACGCGAAGCCCAGACGCGGACTGATCTGGTGCTTGTACTTGAACACGTTGCGATCGAGCTCTTCGTTGTCGACCTCGATCTGTGCCTCGCTCCCCGGCGAGAACATGTCCCAGCGGAAGCCCCCGCTCAGGACCATGCCCTCGTACTCCCACCGGTCCTGCAGATAGAACGAGGCCTCGGGATTGAAGGTCTGGAAGATGTTTCGCGACGTGCCCTGCTGCGGTTGTCCGGTCAGACGGTTCTCCGAGATCACGCCCGGATTGTTGATCGACTCCCGCGCCAGGTCGTTGTAGACCACGCGCATGCCGGCCTTCAGCTTGTGCCCCGCGTAACGCTGACTCGTGATGTCGAAATTGAGCGTGTACTGGGTCGTGCGCTGGTCATTGTAGGCAGGGAAGTCGCTGCCCGTGGTGACGAACACCGGATTGTCGGGATCGCTGTAGTAGTCCCGCTGACCGATGTACTGCTGGGTATCTCCGTTGAAGATGTCGGGGCCGCGCATTCCGCCGTGCAGATAGTCGAACTGCGACGCATCGTCACGGACGTCCTGCAGGAGGTCGAAGGACACGCGCGACAGCTTGAGCTCGTAGAAGGTGTCGTCGGTCAGGGTCTGACGCCAGAACAGCTTCAACTGCTCGCTGTAGCGCTGGTTCTGCTGACCCAGATCCGCCGAGTTCACGAACTGGTAGCTCGAGTCCTCGGGGACGGTGCTGAACAGACCGTCCGGTGACCGCGCTCCGACGAAGACCGGCTGCGCGATCGCCACGCGTTCGGTACCACGGATGTCGCGCAGGCGGAGGATGGGCAGTGGCTGCGTCCGGGCTCCGGAGCCGGTCCCCGTGGTCACCGGCCGCGTCACGGCCAGACTGTTGATGTTGTCGACCCAGGGACCGTAGAAGAAGGTGCCGTAGCCGCCGTCGTACACCAGGCGATCACCGAGATCGATCAGCAGGGGAAGGCGCACGAGCTGCCGCACGTAGCCCTGGGTGTCCCAGTTCAACAGGAACGGTTCGCTCCGCGTGTAGTTGCCGATGTACTCGGCGGTGATCTTCTTGCGCCCTTCGTCGAAGTTGTAGGCCAGCTTCAGCGAGCCCTTCACGTCGTTCCGCTGACGACGGCGGTACTTGAACAGCTCCATCCCGAACAGCTCGACCTTGGTCTCGGGACGGAAGGCGCGGTTGAAGTTCTCGTTGTCGGTGAAGACCATGTCGCCTGCGACCCAGTAGGTCAGGTTGTCGACGAGGCCGGTCGGGCCACCGAAACCGAATTCGAAGCGATCGTAGTTGGTGAAGGTCCGGTCCTGGCGCCCGAAGTCGTCGGTCGTGAAGCGGGCGTTGAACTCGAAGTCGTCGGGCTTGCCTTCGCGCGTCTGGATGTTCACCACGCCACTCAACGCGTTCCCGAACTCGGGATCCTGGCCACCGGTGACCGTCTCGATCTTCCCGACCGAGAAGGTCGACACCGAGATCGCCGAGCCACCGAGCGGATCGTCCACCGCCACGCCGTCGACGCGGAAGGAGATCTCGCCGGAGCGCCCGCCGCGCACGTGCAGCTCGCCACCGCGGCTGACGACGCCGGCCTGACGGGCGACGGCCTCCTCGACGGTGTCCACCGCGTAGTCCGTGAGGTCCTCGCTGCCGATCGTGTAGACGGTCTCGGTGTCCTTCACCTCGACCATGATCGCGCGGGACTCGACCACGAAGGCGTCGAAGGTCTTCGCGATCGTCACCTCGAGGTCGTACTCGACGCTGACCGTCTCGCCGGCCGGAACCGTGATCCTGTCCTCGACCGGCTTGAAGCCCAAGTACAGCACGCGGAGCACGTACTCGCCCGCCGGGACCCCCCGGAGGAAGAAACGCCCGCCACCCAGGGACATTCCGCCCCACTGCGTTCCCTCGGGCACCTTCTCGAGGACGACGTTCGCGTAGTCGAGCGGCTCGCCGGTCTCGGCATTGCGGACGACGCCCCGCACACCCCCCACCCCCTGGGCGAGGACGTCGTTCGTCGCGACGAACGACAGACCCACACAGAGAAGGATCGCCGCGACCCAGCGGTGAAATGGCGCGAGCCGACCTTTTTGCGGCATGACTGAGCTCCTTCGCACGGACCTCTCGCTCCGTCTTCTAGCCCAAGGGAGCGTCCACGGGGGATCGGCGCGGGTGCCGGAACACCGCTGGGCAGTGATGCGTTGAATCCATCGAACAGGGCCCCGATCTCATCGGTCCGGGTGGGGCGGACGGTAGGGGACGATCTCGGAACTCCGGCTCTCTTGCCCACGCGAAGCGAGCGACGGGCCACCCTGGGGCAGATCCGTCCCACGCGTCCAGACTCGTTCCCGTACGGCAACCGCTGATTCGGGCACCCCGTCGTGGCGAGATGGGAGGCCCGGCGGCCGCGGGGTGAGCCCGCGGTGGACCCGAGGTCCGACATCCGGAGCGAAATATACGGGGCGGAAAAAGTCGTGTCAACCCGGTGCAACGAGCCTCAAGTCCCTGATCCCCAAGAGTTTGCAAGCGCCGGGACGAGTCGGGAGCCTCCCGGGCAGGCCTGCTGCGCGCGACCTCACGGGATCGCACTCCCCGGATCGGCTCCGGAACCGAACTCCCGCCCCAGCGCTCCGTCGGGGATCGCATTGCGCAGACGGCGCGTCACCTCGTGCTGCGGCCGGGCGATGACCTCGTCGACGGACCCGCGCTCCACCACGCGCCCGGCGTCCAGAACGGCGACCTCGTGGCTGACGTGCTCGACCACCGCCAGGTCGTGGGCGATGAACAGCATGCTCAGGCCCAGTTCACGCTGGAGCCGGGCGAGGAGGTTCAGGACCTGCGCCTGGACCGACACGTCGAGCGCCGACACGGGTTCGTCGGCCACGATCAGACGGGGGTCGAGCGCCAGCGCGCGCGCGATCCCGATCCTCTGCCGCTGTCCTCCGCTGAACTCGTGGGGATAGCGATCGGCGTGGGACGGACGGAGACCCACCATCTCCAGCAACTCCCGCACGCGGCGGGCACGACTGGCGCGGTCCCCCACGCCGTGCACCCGCAGCGGCTCCTCGAGCGCGGCCCCCACCGTGAGGCGCGGATTCAGACTGGAATAGGGGTCCTGGAAGATGATCTGGGCGTGGCGGCGGAAACCTCGGAGCTCCGATCTGCCCAGCGACAGCATGTCGACCCCGCCGAGTTCGACCGACCCCGAGGTGGGCTCCACGAGCCGCAGCACGCAGCGCCCGATCGTCGACTTCCCCGAACCGCTCGCGCCGACCAACCCCAGCGTGCGGCCCGGCATCACGTCGAGATCCACGCCGTCGACGGCCACGACCTCGCGGGCGGGACGCCAGGGCAGCCCGCCCCGCATCCGGTAGACCTTGCGGAGGCCGCGCACGCAGAGGAGTGGTCGACCGGGATCGATCCGTGGCTCAGGCATCGGTCCAGGCCCCCTTCCGGAGCACCGCATCGTGCTCGAAACACGCCGTGGCGTGGCCGGGGTCGATCTCCGACGCTCCGGGCTCGTCGGTCCGGCAGCGTTCGACGGAGAAGGGACAGCGCGGGTGGAAGGAACAGCCCGGTGGACGCTCGAACACGTCCGGCACCTGTCCCTCGATCGCGGGCAGGGACTCCTGCCGGCGGCCGAGCACCGGCCGACACGCCAGGAGACCCAGGGTGTAGGGATGCGCCGGAGCGGCGAAGACCGCCGTGCACGGCCCGGTCTCGACGATCCGCCCCGCGTACATGACCGCCACACGCTGGGCCCGCTCGGCGGCCAGCGCGAGATCGTGGGTGACCAGCAGCACGGCCAGGGAGAACTCCTCGCGCAGGCGGTCGAGCAGGTCGAGGATCTGCGCCTGCGTGGTGACGTCGAGGGCCGTGGTGGGCTCGTCGGCCAGCAGCGCCTTCGGCTCTCCGGCCAGGGCCATGGCGATCATCACCCGCTGCCGCATCCCTCCGGACAACTCGTGCGGGAGCTGCCGGGCACGCTCGGCCGGGCGATCGATCCCGACCTGTTCCATGAGTCCGACGGCGCGGTCGCGGGCGGCGCGGCGTCCGAGACCCAGGTGCAGGCGCGCGACCTCGGCGATCTGTTCGCCGCACGAGAACACCGGGTTCAGGCTGGTCATGGGCTCCTGGAAGATCATGGCGATCTCCCCTCCGCGGACCCGCCGAAGGGCCGCGGGCGCAGCCGTCACCAGGTCCAGGTCCCCGTACTCGATCCGTCCCCGCGCGATCCCCGCCACGGGCCGGGGCAGCAGCCTCAGCACGGCCAGCGCGGTCAGGCTCTTCCCACATCCACTCTCGCCGACCAGGGCCAGCGTCTCGCCCCGACGCAGCTCGAGGTCGACCCCGTCGACGGCGTGCGCACGGCGGCCCTCGACCTCCAGTCGGACCACGAGATCGTGCACGCGCAGAACGGTCCGGTCGTCGGGCGCGTTGATCGGATCCATGGCGGCGTCGCCTCCCTCAGTCGTCCAGGGTTCCGGTCCCGGGGGCCGGGCGCGGATCGAGTGCATCGCGTAGACCGTCGCCGAGCAGATTGAAGCCGAGCACCGTGAGCACGATCGCCGTCCCCGGGAACAGGGCCAGCCACCAGGCGTCGAGCAGCGTGTCCCGCCCGCTGCGGATCAGCATTCCCCAGCTCACCCACGGATCCTGCACGCCCAGGCCGATGAAGCTGAGGAAACTCTCGGCCAGGATCGCGCTCCCCACCCGGAGCGTCGACAGGGCCAGCACGGGCGGAAGGATCGCGGGCAGCACGTGGCGCACGACCACCGCGGTCTCGCCCAGGCCCAGGGCCCGCGCCGCCAGCACGTACTCGACCTCGCGTTGTTGGAGCACCTGTCCGCGCACGACGCGCGCGATGCCCATCCAGCCCGTACCGCCGAGCGCCAACACGATCCACGCGGGACCCGGCTCGACGAACGCGACGAGCAACAACACCAGGAACAGGCGCGGGAACGCGAGAGCAAGATCCGTGAGACGCATCAGGAGACCGTCGACGAATCCGCCCGTCCACGCTGCGACCGCACCCACGCCGAGCCCCAGTCCGACACTGATGACGACACTGGCCACGGCGATGCCCAGCGACACCCGGGCCCCGTGGACCACGCGGCTGTAGAGGTCGCGCCCCAGGAGGTCGGTGCCCATCCAGTGCTCCGCGCTCGGCGGGGCGTAGCGATCGGCGACCGGGTCGCCGAGAACGTCGGGCGCGTGGATCGACAGGAGCGGCGCGAAGACCGCCACGAAGACCAGCCCGAGGCACAGCACCGCCCCCGCGCGTGCCAGGGGGTCGTCCAGCCGCCGCCAGACCCGGCGCGCGCGGTCGCGCACGCCGGCGCGGGACCCGAGGACCCCCCAAGCGATCGCGCCCCATCCGGCCACCAGCCCCGTGGCGCCGTCCCGGCCCAGGAGCAGATCGACGGCCTCCACCCCGTGGACGATCAGCAGGAGCGGACCGAGCGCGGTCCCCACGATCCACATCCGCGCCCTCATGTCCGCGTCCGGATCCGCGGATCGACCCACGCGTAGGCCAGGTCCGCCAGGAGATTGCCGACGACCACCATGACCGCGGAGACCGCGGTCGTGGCCAGGATCACCGGGTGGTCGCGCGCCAACAGGGCCTCGACCGTCACCCGGCCCATTCCGGGCCAGCCGAAGACGACCTCGGTCGCCACCGCACCGCTGAGCAGGAAGGGAATGCCCAGACCGATCAACGTCACCAGGGACACCGAGGCGGGACGGAAAGCATGCTTGCCGAAGACCGTCCCCGGATCCAGGCCCTTGGCCCGGGCCGTCCGCACGTAGTCCTCCTGCAACGTCTGCAGGATCGAGCTGCGCAGCACCCGCGCCACCGACGCGGTCCCCGCGAGACCCAGCACGAAGACGGGCATGGCCAGGTGGCGGACCTGGTCGACCAGCCAGACGCCGAGTCCCACCTCGTCGAGGGCAGCGATGGGGGTCCCCCCACTGGGCAGCCAGCGCAGGTGGTAGCTGAACAACAACTGGAGCATGAGGCCGAGCCAGAAGGCGGGCAGGCTGTACAGGACGAGCGAGACGACGTCGGTCGCGCGCGAGCCGAAACGATCACGCCGGCGCGACCACCAGAGACCCAGCGCGGTCCCCACGCCGAAGTGCAGGATCAACGCTGCGATCGTGAGCTGCAGCGTGCGCGGCACCGCGTCGGCGAGGATCTCGGCAACCGGACGCTGCCGCGTCAGGCTGATGCCCAGATCGCCCTGCAACACCGAACCCAGCCAGCGCACGTAGCGTACGGGCGCCGGCTGGTCGAGACCGTAGGCCTGCCGTAGCCGCTCGACGTCCTCGATGGTGGTCTCGGGACCGACCCACAGATCCACGGGATCACCCGGCGCGAGGTCGACCACGAAGAAGGTCACCGTGAGCACTCCCCACACCAGGAGCAGGGAGGAGAGCAGGCGTCGGAGAACGTAGACCGTCATGGCACCCCGTGGGACCCGGCAAGGTGGCGTCAGCCGCGCTCCGGCGTCAAGCGCGATCCCCGCCCGTGCCACCGATGCACGTTCCTCACCACCTCTTCCCTCAAGTTCTCCGGCCCGGCGTACGATACCCCACAGCACGACTCCAGACGTGCCGTGCCGGCGAATTCGGCGTGGCCGCGCACCACAGCTCGACATCAGGGAGCGTCCGACGTGCCTCGCCCCCGCCTCTGCGGCCCCCGAACGGGTGCCGTCACGGTCGCCGCGTGCTTGCTCGTGCTCCTGCACGGCTGCACGATCGAGGAACCGACCCTGCCCACCTACGAGACCGAGTGGCTGATCCCGCTCGGTGAGTACGAGGAGACGGTCGCCGAGATCGTCGAGGACGAACCCGACTTCGTCGTGGGCGCCGACGGCTCCATCTCGCTGACTGCGTCCGGTGAGATCGACGGTGTGTCGGTGGGCGACGAGCTCGACGTCGAGGTCGACGGCTTCGGCTTCGACGCCGCGATCGGCAACGTGGGCCTCGACGCGAGCGATCCGATCGGATTCGACCATCGTCTGGGCGACCTGTACCCCGACGCCGAGATGGTCGACGGCATGGCGGTACCGGTGCCTCCGTTCACCTTCGACCTTGCGAGCGATCCCCAGGACATCCCGGGCTTCCGCTCGGCCACCCTGGCCAGCGGCGGGCTTCGCGTGCTCGTCGACAACGGACTCCCCGTGCCCGTCGGGGGGACGTCCCCGCCGGAGCAGCTCCGGATCGCGCTCGTCGATCCGGAGACGGGCGGTGACGTCCTCGCCTTCACCGTCGACGCCGCGATCCCCTCGGGGGCCACCTTCGACCGGATCTTCGACCTGAGCGGTCGGACCCTGCCCGACTCGGTCAACGTGACGCTGGTCGGCGGCAGCTCCGGCAGTCCGACGCCGGTGACCGTCGACGCCGACGCCCGGCTCGCGGTCGAGGTCGCCACCCTCCCGCTCGAGGTGGCCACGGCCGAGGCCAGCTTCGGACCCCAGGAGTTCCGCGACACGACCGCGGTCGAGATGCCCGACTCGGTCCGCATCCGTTCGGCCGTCGTCGGGCAGGGCCGGCTGAGCTTCCGCGTGCGCAACGACCTACCGCTGGACGCCGTGGCCACCATCGACATCGGAGCCTTCGTCTCTCCCACGGGCAACCCGCTGCAGATCGTCCTGCCCCTGGACGCCGAGACCAGCGAGACCCGGACGATCGAACTGGCCGACTACACCCTGGCCTTCGACGGCGGTCCCGGCGAAGACCTCGAGGTCGTGGCCGACGTGCACGTGCCGGGAACCGAGGGCGCCTACGTCGAGATCTCCTCGACCGACGTCATCCGGGTGACCGTCGATCCGATCGCGCTGTCGTTCCGCTCGGTCACGGGCATCGTCGACCCCATCACGATCGACCTCGAGCCCGAGACCACCGACCTCGACATTCCCGACGACCTCGACGACCTGCAACTTCAGCGCGCGGAGCTGGCGCTGGGCTTCACCACCTCCCTGGGCATGCCGATCGCGATCCGTCTGCACGTCGAGGGCACGAACGCCCAGGGTGGGATGGTCCCGCTCGACACGGAGATCGACCTGCCGGCCGTGAGCGGGAGCGACCCCGAGCTGGTGAACGTCGTGCTGGACGAGCAGAACAGCGACGTGGTCGCGTTCCTGAACAACCTGCCGGAGACGGTGGTGTTCTCGGGCACGGCCCGCGTCGGCGACGGGGTGTCGGAGGGGACGGTGGCCTCGAGCGACTCGGTGGCCGCGCGCTGGGCGATCCGGGCGCCGATGACGGTTGCCCTGCTGGCCCAGGAGATCAATGGCGACGCCACCGAGCTCGACCTCGACGACAGCACCCGTCGCGACCTCGACCAGCGCCTCATCGGCCTGACCCTCGAGGCCGACGTCACGAGCACCCTGCCGATCGAGGCGGTGGCGTACATCGGCATCGCCTCGGACTCGACGAGCACCCACACGCGCCCCGAGCTCGAACTCGGGCCGATCACGATCCCGGCCGCCGGCCCGGCCCGTCCCGACGGCGGCCGCGACGGCGTGGTCTCGAAGACCGTGGTCGAGGTGGCCGAGAAGGACGTGGGCACCATCACCCAGCCCTTCGCGTGGCAGGGTGTGCGCCTGGTCCTCCCCGGCACCGACGGCGAGTTCGTCACACTGCGCTCGACCGACGAAGTCCGGGTCCGGGGCTTCCTGCGCGCCCGGATCCTGATGGGAGACGTGGAAGAATGAGCCACCCGAGACGAATCCAGCGCCGGGTGACGGCGGCAGTGCTGGCGGGCCTCGCGCTCGTCGCCTGCACGACCACCGCCCACGGCACCGGCTCGGTACGCTCGGCCGGCATGGCCGGGACCGTGACCGCCACGGTGGACGGGGTCGAAGGCGCCCAGGCGAATCCGGCGAACCTGGCCTGGTTCGACAACCCCGGCGTGGCGATCGAACTGCTGAGCACGCAGGCCCTGGTCGGCAACAACGGAATCGACCTCGATCTGTACAACGCGTCGATGAAGGGCCACCTCGACGACGCCGACAAGAGTGCGATCCTCACGTCGATCCCGACCGACGGCCTCACCGCCGAGGCGCACCTCGGAGCATCGGCCATGGGTGTGCAGGTGGGCCGTGTCGCCGTGACCTTCAGCGGACTGGCCGACGCCACGACGAACCTCCCGCACGACGTCTTCGAGCTCCTGCTCATGGGCAACGCGACTGCCGACTCGATGACCTTCGACGACGCCCGGGGCGAGGCGATCAGTCTGGCCACCGCTCGCGTGAGCACCGCCGTCACCGTGGGACACAGCCGCTGGGGCCCGATCCACGTCGGCCTCGGCATGGCCTATCTGCAGGGACTCGCCTATGCCCGCCTCGAAGAGGTCGACGGCAATCTCGTCACCCGGACCGACGGGATCCGGGGCGAGGCCCGTGGACAGCTGCGGACGGCCGGGCCGGGGGCGGGCTTCGGGCTCGACCTGGGGGCGGCCACCGAGTTCGGTCCGCACTGGCGCGCGAGTCTTGCCGTCCACAACGCCTTCGCGCAGGTGCACTTCGACCGCGACCTCGAGCTGCGCACCTTCGTTGCGACCGTCGACACCCTCGATCTCGAGACGATCGATGAGACCGAGAACGAGGAGGACCTCGTGCAGTCCGACGACGAGGTCCTCGAGGCCGCGCCCTTCACGGTGGACCTCCCGCGCGTGCTGAACCTGGGCGTGAGCCGGGTCACCGCCCGCACGCGCATGGGTCTGGAGTACGAGCAGGGCTTCGCCACGCGGGCGGGGGCCACGACCACGCCGCGTGTGAGCGTTGGCGCCGAGTGGCGCGCCCTGTCGTGGTTGCCGCTGCGCGCGGGCATCTCGGTGGGCGGACGCAGTGCGAAGCGTGCTTCGGCCGGGCTCGGTGTGCACGTCGTCGGCTTCCGGCTCGACGTCGCCGCCTCGACCGTCGGCGAGTGGTGGCCCGGCTCGCCACGCGGCGTCTCGCTGGCCATCGGGACGGGCCTGCAGTTCTGACCCGTGTCGGTTCAGCCGATCGGGTGCTCGGCGTCGTGTGCGCGCTCGACGCCGGTCCGGAGGCCTTCGCCCAGACGACGGGCGAAGGCCTCGCCCCATTCCGTGGCGTCGAGATCCTTGGCGTCGAGGTCGTCCAGCGTGATCGTCCGGACCCGCAAGGACTCGACCCCGGCCTCGGAACGCGTCCGCTCTCCGCGCAGGTAGCGCGGCAACTGCTCGTGTCCGGGGCCGGTGAGCAGGCTCCCGTGTTGCAGGAAGGCGTGGCGCGTGCGGCGCAGCGCGCTGCCCACCAGCTTGCGTCCGTCGACGGTGATCTCGTGCCCACCGGCGGCCGAGAAGCAGGCGAAACCGTCCGGTCTTCCCCCACCGCCCCGCCGGGCGTCGACCCCGAGTTCGATCAACGAAGAACTCAGGGCGCGGGCGATCGCATCGTGGATCTCGAGCACGCGACGGCCGAGACCCTCGACCCCGAGCCGCGCGACCACGGCGTAGGTGATCTCGCGGTGGTGCAGCACCGCCGCGCCGCCGGTCGGACGTCGCACCAGCCCGAATCCCGCGGCCGCGAGCGCGCCGGCGTCGACCTCGGCGTCGTCCTGGTGGAATCCGAGCGACAACGCCGGTGGGTCCCAGGCGTAGAGCCGCAGACAAGGGTCGAAGTCCGGCTCGGACTCGGCGCGCTGAAGGAGCGCGCGGTCGCGCTGCATGTTGACGGCGCCCGGCGCCGGGGTGTCCACCCACCAGCGCAGGCGCCGGGCCACGGTACCCATCAGCTGCCGGAGACCATCCCGTCGTACTCGTCGGAGCTCATGAGTTCGACGAAGTCGGCGGCGTCCCTGATCTTCACCAGCCAGCCGTCCTCGTAGGGCGACTCGTTGACCTTCTCGGGAGCGTCGGCGAGGTCGCCGTTCACGGCGCTGATCTCACCGCTGGCCGGGGCGTAGATCTCCTCGACCGCCTTGACCGTCTCGATGCTGCCCATCGACTCGCCGGCGGTGATGGTCACCCCCTCCTCGGGCAGGTCCAGGTACACGATGTCGCCGAGCTCCTCGCTGGCGTAGTCGGTGATCCCGACCGTGACCTCGTCGTCCTCCTCGAGCACCCACTCGTGTTCCTTCGTGTACTTGCGATCGCTCGGTCGCATGTCTCCGGCTCCTGCGCAGACCCGATCCTCGCGGATCGGATTCGGGGTCAGTCCTTCACCCGGGAAGGAACGAAGGGCAGGCGGACCCGTTCCGCCGCCACCTGCTTTCCGCGGACGTCCACGGTGAGATCGCGCTCGAGCGCCGGCGTGGCCACGCGGGCCAGACCGATGCCGCACTCGAGCACGGGGGAGAAGCTGCCGCTGGTGATCACCCCGACGTCCTCGCCGTCGGCCTGCACCGTCGCGCCCTGGCGCGGGATGTTCCGGCCGGTCAGCTTCAGGGCGACGGTGCGGCGCGGCACGCCGGCTTCCTTCTGTTCGACCAGCACGTCGCGTCCGTGGAAGTCACCGGCCTTCGACTTGACCGTCCAGCCGATGCCGGCCTCGTAGGGCGTGACGTCCTCGGACAGTTCGTTGCCGTAGAGCGAATAGCCGGCCTCGAGGCGCAGCGTGTCGCGGGCACCCAGACCGATCGGTCGCAGTCCGTGGTCGGCGCCGGCGGCGAGCAGCTCCTCCCACAGCGTGCGCGCGTGCTCGGTGGGAACGTAGAGCTCGTAGCCCTTCTCGCCGGTGTAGCCGGTGCGGCTGAGCAGGACGTCGACCCCGTCGAGGTCGAGGAAGGTGCAGTGGTAGTACTCCAGGGCGTCCAGCACGTCGGCGTGGGCGGCGGCGCGCGGCCAGGACTTCAGCACGTCGAGGCTGCGCGGTCCCTGGACCGCGAAGAGCGCGGTGTCGAAGGTCTCGTCGTGCAGAGCGGCGTCGCCCTCGAGCCGGTCGCCCACCCAGGCCGCGACCTTCTCGTGGTTGCTCGCGTTGCACACGACCATGAAACGCTCGTTGGTCAGGCAGTACACCAGGACGTCGTCGACGATCCCACCGGCGTCGGTGCACATGGCCGAGTACGACACCTGCCCCGGTTCGAGCTTCTTCACGTTGTTCGTCACCAGACGGTGCACGTTCTCCCGCGCCTGCGCGCCGCGGACCTCGAGTTCACCCATGTGGCTGACGTCGAAGATCCCGCAGGTCTCGCGCACGGCCCTGTGCTCGGTGATGACCCCGTCGGGATAGCGGATGGGCATGGAGTAGCCGGCGAACTCGACCATCTTGCCACCGTGCTCGTGGTGCCAGTCGGTCAACGGAGTGGTGCGGAGTTCGGACATGGAGGACCCGGCGGGCGGAGGAGGACGGCGGTCAGGCGTCGAGCATGCGCCGGAGCATGGCTCCGGTGTACGAACCGGCACACTGTAAGACCGCCTCCACCGGACCAGCAACCACGATGTTCCCGCCCTCTTCGCCACCCTCGGGTCCCAGATCGATGATGTGGTCGGCGGCCAGGATCACGTCGGGCTGGTGCTCGATCACGACCACCGTGTTGCCGCGTTCCACCAGCGCACGCAGCACGCCGAGCAACATCTCCACGTCCTGGTAGTGCAGGCCGGTGGTCGGCTCGTCGAGCAGGTAGAGGGTGTCACCCTGCGAAGGGCGACTCAGCTCGCGGGCCAGCTTCAGGCGCTGGGCCTCCCCACCACTCAGCGTGTCGGCCCGCTGGCCCAGACGCAGGTAGCCGAGTCCGACCGCGTCGAGGGTCTCGAGAACCCGCTCGATCGGCGGCACGGATCCGAGCAGGCGCCGCGCACTCTCGACGTCGAGGTCGAGCAGGTCGGCGATGGTGTGTCCCTTCCAGGTGATCTCGAGCGTCTGACGGTTGAAGCGTTGCCCGCGGCACACGTCGCACTCCACCGAGACCTCGGGCAGGAAGTCCATGCTCAGCGCACGCACGCCCGCCCCCGCACAGGTCTCGCACCGTCCGCCCTTGGTGTTGAAGCTGAATCGTCCGGGACCGAAGCCGCGCGTGCGCGCCTGCGGGGTCTGGGACATGAGTTTGCGCAGGTGCGTGTAGAGACCCGTGAAGGTGGCCGGTGTGCTGCGCGGCGAGCGCCCGATGCCTCCCTGGTCGATCAGGACGACCTTCTTGAGGTGCTCGACGCCTTCGACGGTGTCGTGGTCCCCCGGACGTGCGGTGGCACGGTGCAGCTGTCGGGCGAGCGCGCGGTAGAGGACGTCGTGGATCGCCGTGCTCTTGCCGCTGCCCGACACACCGGTCACCGCCACCAGGCGGCCCAGCGGGATCTCGACGTCGACGCCCTTCAGGTTCCGGGAACGGGCACCGCGCACGCGCAGCCAATGCTCCGGCTCCGGAGCCTCCGGGTGGTCCGACCGGCTCACCGGGCGCGCGAGCCAGCGCCCGGTGGGGGACTCGGCGTTGTCGCGCAATACGTCCGGCGGGCCTTCGCCCACCACGCGCCCACCGTGCTCGCCGGCTCCGGGGCCGATGTCGACGAGATGGTCGGCGGCCTCGATGATCTCGCGGTCGTGCTCGACCACGACCACCGTGTTCCCGCGATCCCGCAGCCGGTGCAGCAGGTCCACCAGCTTCTCGGTGTCGCGGGCGTGCAGACCGATACTCGGTTCGTCGAGGACGTAGAGGGCACCGGTCAGCTGCCCGGCCACCTGCGTCGCCAGACGGACGCGCTGGCCCTCGCCGCCACTGAGCGAGTCGACGCCGCGGTCGACCGACAGATAGCCCAGCCCGGCCTCCACGAGGAAACGCACCCGCTGACGGATCTCGGCCAGGAGAGGAGCGGCCACCACCGCCGCACTGCCACGGAACTCCCATCCGTCCAGAGTTCGGTCGAGGCGTTCGGCCGGTTGCGCACAGAGGGAGCCGAGATCGATCCCGTGGACGGTCACCGATCGGGCGAGCACCGACAGACGCGAGCCCTCGCACGCCGGGCAACGGACCTCTTCCATGAAGTCCTCGCACCAGGCCCGGATCCGCGCGCTGCGCGTGCTGTGATAGCGGCGCTCGATCAGGGAGCGGAAGCCCTCGAAGTCCGCGAGGAACCGACGGTGACCCTCGGCCTCGTCGCGCAGTTCCGCGAATTCCTCGCCCGAGGTGCCGTCGATCAGGGCCCGCTGGATCCGGGAGTCGAGGTCGCGCCACGGCGTGGACAGCGAACCGCCCAGTTCCTGGACCAGGTAGTCGACCTGCTCGTTCACGAAGCTCGGGCTGCGACCGCGCAGCGGCGCGAGGGCTCCGTCGGCGATGCTCGATTCGGGATCGGGCACGATCCGCTGGGCCGTGACGTTGCGGCTGCGCCCGAGCCCCTGGCACCGTTTGCACGCGCCCGCCGGCGTGTTGAACGAGAAGAGCCGCGGCTCCAGCCGTTCGAGGGTCGGCCCTTCCTCACCGGACGCCTGCAGCCGACGGCTGTAGGTGCGCTCGGGCTCGCCGCCGACGTGCAGCACGAACTGTCCCCTGCCCAGCTCCAGCGCCGTCTCCACGCTGGCCCGCACACGCGCCGTCTTGCCCCGGCCCGCCACGAGCCGGTCGACGACCACGTCCAGATCGTGGCGCTTGCCCTTCTCCAGTTGCTCCAGTTCGTCCAGACGCTGGATCTCGCCGTCGACGCGCACCCGTGCGAAGCCGCGCTTGCGCAGGTCCTTCAGGGTCTTGCGGTGCTCGCCACGGCGCGCCCGCAACAGGGGCGCCAGGATGGTCACGTGCGCGCCCTCGGGCGCGGCATCGATGTCGGCCAGGATGCGTTCCGGCGTGGCCGACAGCATCGTCGTGCTTCCCTCCGCCGAGGCGATCCGCCCGACACGCGCGAAGAGGAGGCGGAGGAAGGGGAGGATCTCCGTGACGGTGCCGACCGTCGAACGGGGATTGTGACCCAGGCCCTTCTGCTCGATGGCCAGGGCGGGACTCAGTCCCTCCACACGATCGACGTCGGGCTTGGGGATCTGCTCGAGGAACTGCCGGGCGAAGGCCGAAAGACTCTCGAGATACCGTCGCTGCCCTTCCGCGTAGAGCGTGTCGAAGGCCAGACTGCTCTTGCCAGACCCGCTCGGGCCGGTGATCACGACCAGACGGTGCCGCGGCAGGCGGACGTCGATGTTCTTCAGGTTGTGCTGCCGGGCACCCTTCAGGAGGATCTCGCCGGCCCCTTCATCGGCTGCCACGATCACCTTCCGCCAGGCGGTCGAGACGGCGCTGCGCCTCGCCCCCCCACTGGCTGTTCGGCCCGTACCGGGCGAGCACGCGTTCGTAGAGTCTCCGTGCCGCCTCCGGGTCGGGCACCATCTCGTAGGCCTCGCCAGCCTTCAGCTGGGCCGTCACCGGCAGCTGTCCCTGCGAAGGATACAGATACGGTATGCGCAGGAACTCCGTGGCGGCCTCCTCGTGCCGGCCCATGCGGGCCAGGGAATCCGCGACCCAGAACTGGGCGTAGGCCTGCCCCTCTTCGTCGAGCAGGGGCATCACGCGCTGGTAGGCCGCGATCGCCACCTCGTACCGCCCCAGTTCGTGGTGGCAGTAGGCGATGTTGCTGAGGACGTCGGCCCCGTCCTCGATGTCCGGGAACTCCTCGAGGATCCGGTGGTAGCGTTCGAGCGCTTCGTCGAAGCGGTTCATCTGACGCCACGCGCGCGCTTCGCCACGGAGCGCCTCGGCTGCCGACCGGTGGTCGGGGAAGCGCTCGAACATCGTGGCGAAGGCTTCCTGCGACGCCTTCGGATCGTCCGTCCTCGCGTGGAACTGTCCGAGCTTGAACAGGGCTTCGGCCGCCCAATCGCTGCGCGGAGCGATGTCGACGGTGGACGCGAAGGCCTCCCGGGCATCGGCCCAGCGCTGGGCGCGGGCGTGGACCAGGGCCACCCCGTACTCCGCGCGAGCCCGCAGCACGGAGTCGTCGGTCTCGGTGGCAGCGAGGCGATAGTCCTCGAGGGCGGACTCGGGGTCGCCGGCCTCCACCCGGGCGTCGGCGAGGTCCATGCGGGCGGCCGCGATCGCGTCGGCCGCATCGGGGAAGCCACGACTCAGACTCTGCAGCGCCGACGCCGCCGCCTCGAGCCGGCCGGCCGCCGCGGCCGCCTCCACCCTGAGAGTCAGTGACACCGCGTCCGGCTCGAGACGATCTGCCGCTTCGTCCAGGCGGCGCAGGGCCTCGTCGGGATTCCCGCGTTCCAGTTCGACGGAGGCCAGGGCCCGCCAGGCCCCTTCCCCCGCCGCACGCTCGGGGTCGGACTCGACGAGCCGGACGTAGGCCTCGGCTGCCGCGTCGAGATCCCCGCGATCCCGCTCGAGCGCACCCAGGCGCGCCAGCGCACGACCACGGTAGCCGGTGTCGGACTCGACGAGGGTCAGCAACGGTTCGCGGGCCGCTTCCGTCCGACCGGCACGCTGCAGAGCGGTTCCCAGACGATACAGGGCGTCGTCCTCGTAGACCGAGCCCGGGTAGCGCTCCAGTAGATGCCGATACCGCGCGACGGCCTCGTCGGAGCGACCGGCGTAGAGCGCACAGTCTCCCGCGAGCAGCAGGGCACGCTGACCCTTCTGCGTCCGCGGATGGGCCGTGGCGAATTCCGCGTACAGTTCCCCGGCCTGCGCGTAGCGCTTCTCGGCCCGCTGGGCCTCGGCCAACCCGTACCGGACCGACATGGCGAGCGCGCCGTTCGGAGCACGGTCGATCACCCGCGAGAATTCCCGGGCCGCCGCCGTCGTCTCGCCGGCCTCGAGCAGCAGGTACCCCAGCGCGGCGCGGAGGGCCGGCTCGAGACCCTGCGGCACCTGACCGTCCAGTTCCTCGCGCAGGCGGGCCACGCGGTCCGCCACGGGATCGGTCGACAACTCGGCCAGACGCCACGCGATCCACGCACGGTCGGCACCCTGCGCACCCTCGAGGGCCGCGGTGAGACGACGGCGGGCCGGATCGAAATCCGCCGAGCCCAGATCGACACGTTCGGCCTCGCCGACGGCCCCGAGCAGGGGCATCGAGTCGGGATCGAAGAGCCAGGGTGCGTCGGGTCGTGCCCCCGACGCCAGGTCGAGCGCCACCAGCTGGAGCCGAGCCCGCCGCGCCTGCTCCTCGGCAGCGGTCCGGGCCGCAGCCTCGGTCAGGGCCGCTCGCGCGGCGTCCAGGGCTCGTCGCGCCTCGTCGCCGCGACCGTCCACCCCGAGTTCCAGGGCCCGCTGCCGGTGGGCCGCGGCGATCTGGATCTCGAGACGGGCGCGCTGCCGGGGCGTGCGCGCGTCGTCCAGCGCCGCCTCGAGTGTGGTGACGGCCACGTCGGAGCGGTCCAGGCGATCGCGCAGCACGGTGGCGATGTCGATGGCCCGGTCGACCGGATCCTCGGGCACCGTCGAGGCGAGGTCGACCAGCTCGAGGGCGGCCCCGGTCGGATCGGCCTGCACCCGACGCACGAGGACGCGCAGGTGGACACGCGCCCGGCTCGCCCACGGGGTGATCGGGTGTTCGGTCACGAGCTGGTGGGCGAGGTCGATCGCCTCCTGGTCCCGATCGGCGGCCATGCGGGCCTCGACGGCCCGCAGCAGGGCTTCGGCCCGCGTGTCGGACTGCTCGGCCGTGGCATGAGCGGCCAGGGCGAGATCGGCGGCCAACGAAGGGCGCCCACGGGCCACCGAGAGCCGTGCCCGGGCCAGGAGCGCGCGGCTGCGGGTGGCCGGATCGGGCGCGACGATCTCGGCCTGCCGCCAGGCCTGCAACGCCCCCTCGACGTCGCCCCGCTCCTCGAGCAGGTCGGCAGCCAGGGCGAGCGCGTCGACCGCGACCTCACCGCGGGCCTCTCGTCCGAGCGCCAACAGGGCGTCGACGGCCCCCTCGCGCCCTTCCGCCCGATCGGAACGCAGACGGAGCAGGCGCGCCCGATCGGCACCGGGCGCATCGGGATACTTCTCGACGAAGGCGGTGGTCGCCTCGCGCACGGTCTCGGGTTCGCCGGCGGCCAGAGCCGACCGCGCCAGACCGAGCAGTGCGGTCTGGACGTCCGCGGCTCCGCCGCCCTCCTCCGCCACCGCCCGGTAGTGCTGCATCGCACGTGTCGGGTCGTCGTCCTCGACCAGGGCGGCCAGACCCAGATGGGCGCGCGCGCGGACGACGGGCTCGCCGAAGCCGTCGAGCAGGCGTTCGTACCGGGTGCGCGCGGCGGAGTCCGCCTCGCGCTCCTCCAACAAGCCAGCCGCTCGCAAGAGACCGAAGGCGGCGATGGGCCGCCCGGGGTACCGCTCGTGGATCGCGTCGAAGCGTTCGATCGCCAGCGAGTCGGCTCCGGCCCGCTGATCGAGCAGCGCCAGATCGAAGAGCGCGCGCGAACCCACGTCGTCCGCGGCACGCCCGCCGATCAACCGTCCGAGCAGGCGACGCGCCTCCGCGTCGTCGCCGGTGGCCATGAGCGCTTCGGCCAGCCCGAGGCGCGCCGCCTCGACCTCGTCCGCCGCCGGATAGGCCGACAACAGCGATCGATAGGCCTCGGCCGCCTCGTCGAAACGCTGCGCTGCGGTCAGCAGATCGGCCCGCTGCAACGCCGCCGACGGCGCTGCCTCGCTGGAGGGGTACTCGCGGAGCAGCCGCTCGAAGAGTTCGTTCGCCGCCACCGTCTGGCCGAGTTCCCGACGGCCCTCGGCTGCTCGCAGCAACGCGAAGGAAGCCCGCGGATCGTCGGGATGGTCCCCGGCGAACTCCTCGAGCTGACGGACGGCCAGGTCGGCCATGCCGTCCTCCTCGAGCTTCTCGATGAATCGCCAATCGCGATCGGCGTCCGCCCCGGCGTCCTGGGCCGGGACCGGCGATCCCATCGCGAGGATCGCGACGAACACACCGACGAGGATCCGGGCCGTCCCCGGGACGAGGACATGCGGTCGCTTCACGTTTCCTCCCAACGCACCGTTCGCGGCTCGCCCGCGTGCGGTGTCAGGGTCCGAGGCGATGGATCTGACGGGGGAACGGGATCGTCTCGCGCAGGTGGTTGATGCCCGCCACGTAGGTCACCAGACGCTCCAGTCCGAGTCCGAAGCCGGCGTGGGGAAAGGTCCCGTAACGCCGCAGGTCGAGGTACCACTCGAAGGCCTCGCGCGGCAAGCCGTGACGGTCGATCTGTTCCTCGAGGTAATCCAGGTTCGCGGCGCGCTGCCCGCCACCGATGATCTCGCCGTAGCCCTCGGGGGCGAGCACGTCCATCGACAGCGAGAGTTTCTCGTCGTCGGGATCCTTCTCCATGTAGAAGGCCTTGATCGCCGCGGGGAAGCGGTGCACGACGAAGGGACGGTCGAACTGCTCGGCCAGCTTCGTCTCGTCGGGCGAACCGAAGTCGCCTCCCCACTCGAAGGGATGGTCGAGGTCCTCGTTCAGCATGCGCACGGCCTCGGTGTAGTGCACCCGCGGGAAGGGCGACTGCACCTTCTCCAGGCGAGCGAGGTCGCGCTCGAAGACTCCCTCGAGCAGGTCGCGGTGCTTCTCGAGCGCGCGCCCGACCACGTACACCATGAAGCGCTCGGCGAGCGACATCATGTCGTCGAGATCGGCGAAGGCGACCTCGGGCTCGACCATCCAGAACTCGGTGAGGTGCCGGCGGGTCTTGCTCTTCTCCGCCCGGAAGGTCGGGCCGAAGCAGTAGGCCTTGCCCACCGCCGCCGCCGCGGCCTCCATGTACAGCTGCCCGCTCTGGGTCAGATAGGCCTTCTGCCCGAAGTACTCGGTCTCGAACAGCGTCGTGGTCCCCTCCACCGCGTTCGGCGTGAAGATCGGCGCGTCGACGTGCGTGAAGCCCTCGCCCTGGAAGAAGTCGTGGATCGCCATCTTGATCGTGTTGCGCACCTGCAGCAGGGCGTGCTGCTTGCTGCTGCGCAACCACAGATGACGACGGTCGAGCAGGAAGTCCGGGCCGTGTTCCTTGGGCGTGATCGGGTAGTCGATCGCGTCGGCCAGCACGTCGAGTTCGCGAACCTGCATCTCGTAGCCGCCCGGAGCGCGCGCGTCGGCGCGGACGACGCCGCGCATCTCCACCGCCGCTTCCTGGTTCAGCGAGACGGCCCGCTCCCACAACGCGTCGTCGACCTCGGCCCGGGTCACCACGCCCTGACAGATCCCCGTGCCGTCACGCAGAACGCAGAAGACGAGCTTCTTCAGCACGCGATTCTTCTGCACCCAGCCCCGGAGGGTGACCTCTTCGCCGTCGTGCTGGCCGATGTCTTGGATCCAGGTGTGCAGGTGTTCGATGGCCATCGGCGTGTCTCCGAGCAGTCGTCCGCGCGATCAGGGGAACGACGCGCCACGATCGGCCGCGTCGGGTCGAACGAGCGAGTATAGGAGAGGGGTCGATCAGCGACAACCGGACACCCGCGCTCTCGGTCGTCCACCTCCCCCCCCTGCGGGCACGAACATTGCGCGAATCGTGTTGCTCGGACCCTTCGGCCAGGGGGGTCGACGGCGTCCGGGCCACCCTGCGAACCGTTCGGGAGTCCCGGGCCCGGAGGCCACCGACCAGTGATCCGACGCGAGCAGTGCCGCAGCATCCCTGCCTCCGGCAGGATCTGCCGAGCCCGGATCGTCGTGTCGATCCCGTGCCTGTTCGTGCTGGTCTGCCTGGCGGGACCCGTCGCCGCCGACATGCTCCCGGACACCGCCCGCCTGACTCCCTCGGACTGGCGCGAGCGGCTGCGCGAGCACACGGACGACTTCGCCACGGCCCGCCTCCTGCACCGCGACGCGATCGACGCCCTCGAGAGGGACGACCCCGAGCGCGCCCGGGCCCTGCTCGCCGAGGCCGTCGAACTCGACCCCCGTTTCGACGCCCCCCGGCGTACACGCGCCGCGATGGAACTGCGGTCGGGCCGCCTGTCGGCCCTGGCCGAGCTCCACGAGGCCGCGCGCGACCGGGTGGCCGGGTACCGCAACCAGGCGACGTCCCTGGCCAACGCTCTGCTGACCTTCGACGTGGCGATCGGGATCCTGCTGGTGTGGGTGTCCGTGGCCTTCCTGCTCCGCTACCTGCCCTTCGTCCACCATCGCCTCGCCCAACGGGTGCTGGGCGACGGCCACCGCCGACGGACCGCTCGCCTGCTCTGGCCCGCCGTGCTCGCACCGATGCTCGCCGTGGCGAGCTGGGGGCTGATTCCCTGGCTGGCCCTGACGATCCCCCTGATCTGGGTGCACGCCGACCGTCGCCCCCGTGCGATCCTGTCGGTCCTGCTGGGACTGTTGGTGATCCAGGCCCTCTGGCCACGCCCCTTCGCCGCGGTGCTCGCGGGAACGGACCCCTCGAGTCTTCCCGCGCTCGTGGAGCGCGCGGCCTACGAACCGCCCACCGAGATGCTCCGCGGCCAATTGCGCGAGCGGCTCGAAACGCATCCCCGCGACGCAGACCTGCTGTTGGCCGAAGGTCTGCTGCTGGCGCGCCGCGGCGAGTTCCGCGAGAGTTCGGACGTCCTCCTCGACCACCTCGAACACCGGCCCGACGACGTGACGGCGACGAACAACCTCGCCGCGAACCACTTCTTCCTGGGCGATGTCGACCGGGCCGTCGCCGGGTTCCAGCGCGCGGCCGCCCTCGACAGCCTGCGATCGGTCCCCTTCTACAACCTGAGCCAGGCCTACCTGCACAAGCTCTTCCTCAAGGAGGGCGGTCGGTCCCTGGAGAAGGCCCAGCGCCTCGGCTTCGCGGTCACCGAGCAGGTGGAGCGGCTACCCCGCGGGGCCGTGTACTTCTTGCGCCCGTCGTTGTCGGACACCTGGCGTCTGGCCTGGAACCGCCCCGGCGACCTCGACCCCTTCGAAGCCCTCGGTGCCCGGTGGTGGTGGCTGGGGGTGCCGGCGGCCCACGTGGGACCCTGGCTCGTGGCGATCCTGGGCCTGAGCGTGTTCCTGGGACTGGTCGTTCCCCGTCGCCGCATGGTCTTCGAATGCGTCAACTGCGGCACCCTGGCCTGCCGTCACTGCCGCGGTGAGCACGAAGGAGCCGTCCTGTGTTCCGGCTGCGGACAGACCGCCCGACGCGCGAAGAGCGAGATGGTCCTCAGCACCCTGCTGCGCAACCGGCGTCGCGACGCCGAGGCGGCCTACCAGCGGCGCATGGCGTCGCTCGATTCGATCCTCCCCGGCGCCGGTTCACTGGCCGACGGAGGCCGTCGCCGCGGCACGTGGTCGGCCGCGCTGATGAGCGCCTCGCTCACCGCGATCGTCCTCGGCGGACCTCCGCTGACCGACCCCTGGCAACCGACCGACCCGGGCATTTTCGGTGTGGCCCGGATCTGCGGAGTCGTCCTGCTCGTCCTGATCGTGCTCCTGAACACCGCCGCGCGCGGCGCCGTCCGCGGACGACACCTGCAACCCCACCCGAACAGTGTGGTCAGCCTGGCCGGACTGATCGAGGGTCGCGCCCCCCAGCGGGAAC